>JBOGWZ010000001.1:0-41685 GCA_050694075.1 Actinomycetota bacterium
GCTTGAGCACCCTCCAGATCGTCGCGACCGACGGCGGCGACGGATCGCTCAGGCCGAGGTGGTAGTGGATCGTGCAGGCGCCGCCATCGAAGCCCCGCTCGGTGAGCTCCTTTCGCAGCCGCACGATGTTGTCCTCGGTCTCGTCTTTGGTCCGGTGCGGGATCCGCCGCGCCGCCTTGGAGCGGGGGGCGAGTGCCTCGTAGCCCCCCGATCGGTAGCGGGCGACGAGCTTGGCGACCCAGCTCTTTGACACCCCATGGGCCCCGGCGACCTCCCGATAGCTCCGCCCCTCCACCACCACCGCGTCGACCACGTAGCGAGCCACATCCAATGGACACCTCCCTGATAGGTGTCCACGATGCTCCGCGACAGGCGTCCACTATCCGGTGAAATCACACACCTCCCGCCCTGCTCGTCGCCCTTTGTCTGCACATCCCGGCACTTTTTCGGGCGCGCGAAACTACCGGGATGTGCAGACGAAACGGCGTCGCCAAGGGTGCCACCCGGCCCTCGACGTGCTAATCTCGGTACTCACCCCCCGTAGCTCGGACTCTTACCGAACGCGTCCGGGAAGCCGAGGAGAGGGCCCGTGAACAGGCAGTACAAGCGGATGATGAAGCGCCAGGAGGCGGCCAAGCAACGCGCCGCTCCTCGTCCCGTCCAGAAGGCCCCCGGCGCGCCCGCCAAGAAGGAGCGCACCAAGCCGCGTCAGTTCATCAGGGAGGTGATCGCCGAGCTTCAGAAGGTGAACTGGCCGACGCGTCCAGAGGTCGTCGCGTACTCACTTGTCGTGCTCGTCAGCGTGGTCGTGATCGCGTCGCTCATCTTCGGCATGGACTACGTGTTCACGAACGCGATCCTGACCTTGTTCGGAGTGGAGACATGACCGAGACCCATACCGAGCAGGAGCGTAAGCAAGAGGCGGAGCAGGAGCCGGCTCCAGAGGATGTCGGCGCGACCCCCGAAGCTCCCATCGAGGATCCCGAGCCCGAGGGCGAGCCCATCGTCGAAGGAGAGCCTCAGCCCGCGGCCGAGGTCGCGGTCCAGGACGAGACTCCCGACGAGGAGCCGGCCCCCGATCCCGAGGCATCGGATGCCGAGGCTACCGAGCAGGCCGAGGCGGCCGCGGCCCCCGAGGCGCTCGTCGAACAGCCCGAGCCCGGTCCCGAGCCCGACGTGATCCAGGCGGACGCGGCCCTGGAGGCGCGCGCCGAACCCGCGACCGATACCGAGGCCGAGGCGATCGCCGAAGCCGACGTGCAGGCCGCTGAGGCCGCCGAGGTCCCTGCGCCGGCGGAGGCGGCGGCCGCCCCCGCGGAGCCGGTGGCCGAAGAGGAGGAAGAGGTACGCATCGTCCCTCCGACCGAGCGACCGGGTCAGTGGTACGTGATCCACACTTACGCCGGCTACGAGAATCGCGTCCAGGCCAACCTCAGATCGCGCATCTCCTCGATGAACGCCGAGGATCGCGTATTCGAGGTTGTGATCCCGATGGAAGACGTCATGGAGATAAAACAGGGGCGCAAGCAGGTGGTGCAGAAGAAGGTGTTCCCCGGTTATCTCCTGGTGCGGATGTACCTCGACGACGACTCCTGGCGTGTCGTGCGCGAGACCCCCGGGGTCACCGGCTTCGTGGGCTCGGGTGCCAAGCCGACACCTCTCTCGGACAAGGAGATCGATCGCATCCTCGGCGTCAAGCCCGAGGACAAGAAGAAGCTCAAGCCGCGGCTCGAGTTCGAGGAGCAGGAGTCGGTCCGAGTGATCTCCGGTCCGTTCGCGAACTTCACCGGGACGATCTCCGAGATCAACGTCGACCAGTCCAAGCTAAAGGTGCTCGTGAACATCTTCGGTCGGGAGACGCCGGTGGAGCTCGGCTTCGACCAGGTCGCGAAGCTCTAGGGAGAAGACGTGCCCAACGGTCGGCGCAAGAAGGTCATCCAGGTGCTGAAGCTCCAGATCCCCGCGGGGCAGGCGACGCCGGCGCCACCGGTCGGCCCGGCGCTGGGCCAGGCCGGCATCAACATCATGGAGTTCTGCAAGCAGTACAACGCCGAGACCCAGCAGCAGACGGGGACGATCGTGCCCGTCGAGATCACCGTGTACGAGGACCGCTCCTTTAGCTTCATAACCAAGACCCCGCCGGCCGCAGTTCTGCTCAGGCAGAAGGCCAGGGTCGAGAAGGGCTCGGCCGAACCGAACCGCGACAAGGTGGGCCGGGTGACGCGCGATCAAGTGCGGGAGATAGCGGAGATCAAGATGCCCGATCTCAACGCCAACGACATCGAAGCCGCAATGAAGATCATCGAGGGCACGGCCAGGAGCATGGGCATAGAGGTCGCATAACATTTCGTTCGGTGGGAGGCGGCCGGCGGCCGCCGCTCGGACCACGAGGAGGACGACATGGCAAGGCCGGGAAAGCGCTACCGCGAGGCCCTCGAGAAGCTCGATCGAGACACCCTGTACGCCCCGCGCGACGCGATCCGGTTGCTCAATGGTTTTCCGGACTCGAAGTTCGACGAGACGGTCGAGCTCAACGTTCGCCTGGGAGTGGACCCGCGCAAGGCCGATCAGATGGTCAGGGGCGCGATCTCGCTTCCCAAGGGGACGGGCAAGGCGATCCGGGTCGCGGTGTTCGCCAAGGGCGAGAAGGCGAAGGAGGCGAAGGACGCGGGCGCGGACGTGATCGGCGACGATGATCTCGCCGAGCGGATCAACTCCGGCTGGCTCGAGTTCGACGCGGCGGTCGCCACTCCAGACATGATGCCGGTCGTGGGGAAACTCGGTCGCGTCCTCGGTCCCCGCGGGCTGATGCCGAACCCGAAGTCCGGCACGGTGACCGACGATGTGGCGAAGGCCGTCGGCGATCTCAAGGGAGGCCTGGTCGAGTACCGCACCGACCGCCACGGCAACCTGCACATGATCATCGGCAAGAAGTCGTTCTCCGAGGAAGACCTCGCGGAGAACTATCTGACGGTGATGGACGAGGTGCTGCGCGCCAAGCCGGCCTCCTCCAAGGGCCGTTACCTGCGGAGCGTGACGCTCTCGACGACGATGGGACCGGGGATCCGGATCGACCCGGCCAAGGCGAAGGACCTCGAGGAGACCGAGCTCCAGCCTACTGGCTGAGGGTCCGCGCCTTCGTTTCGAGCTCGGCGGGATCCGCGCTCTGCTATCCTGCGTCCCGAGCCGAAGACCGCCGGGGGCCGCGGGCCTTAATCAGCCGGCGCAGGCCGAGAGCTTGCAGCGCGGTCGCTTCGGCGGCCGTTTTTCTTTGAAGAAGGGAGCAGCGTGCCGAGACCCGACAAGCAGCAGGCGGTCAAGGAGATCGCCGAGCGGTTCTCGAGCGTGGGCGCGGCCCTGCTGACGGAGTACCGCGGGCTCTCCGTCGGCGAGATGGCCGAGGTGCGCACGGCGCTGCGTCAGGCCGAGGCCGACTACCGGGTCATCAAGAACACCCTCGCTCGTATCGCCTTGCGCGACGTCGGGCTCGAGGAACTGGTTGCGATGCTCGAAGGCCCGACGGCGGTGGCCTTCTGCCGCGGCGACGCGGTGGAGGCTGCGAAGGCTCTCGACGATGCCTCCAGGAAGTTCCCCGTCCTAGTCATCAAGGGAGGGGTCCTGAACGGTCGCATCGTCAGCGCCGACCAGGCCAGGGAGCTGGCCCGGCTGGAATCGCGCGAGGTGCAGCTCGCGAAGATCGCGATGCTTGCGAACTCGCCGCTGCAGCAGACGGTGAACGCGTTCGCCGCACTGCTCAGAGATCTCGGGTCGATGCTGGCCCAGGTGTTGCAAGAGAAAGAGGCCGCCGAGCCGGAACCGGAGGCCGCCGAGCCCGAACCGGAGGCCGCCGAGCCCGAACCGGAGGCCGCCGAGCCGGAACCGGAGGCCGCCGAGCCGGAACCGGAGGCCGCCGGGCCGGAACCGGAGGCCGCCGGCGCCGAGGTTCCCACCGAGGCGAGTGCCGAGGAGACGGAAACCCCCGATGAGAGCGAAGCCGGCCAACAGGAGACCGAACCCGCGGCAGAGGAAGAGTCGAAGGAGGAGTAGGTATGGCGAAGACCGTGTCTCAAGACGACGTTCTCGAAGCGATTTCCGGGTGGACTGTGCTCGAGCTGTCGGAGTTCGTGAAAGCGTTCGAGGACAAGTTCGGGGTGAGCGCGGCGGCGCCGGTCGCAGTAGCGGCACCGGGTGCGGCGGCTGCGGGCGCCGGTGCAGAGGCCGCGGCCGTGGAGGAGCAGGACGAGTTCGACGTCGTCCTGGCGTCCGCCGGTGACAAGAAGATCCAGGTGATCAAGGAGGTTCGGGCGCTGACGAGTCTCGGTCTGAAGGAAGCCAAGGACCTCGTCGACTCGGCCCCCAAGCCGGTGCTCGAGAAGGTCAACAAGGAACAGGCCGACGAGGCCAAGGGCAAGCTCGAGGCCGCCGGCGCCACAGTCGAGCTCAAGTAACCACCCGCCGAGCTGGGTCTCAGCCCCCCCATAGGGGCGCTCAAATGCAAGTCGGCATGGGGGTCCGCGGGAATAGGGGCGGGGCGTCGGCGGTTGACTTACTCCGGAACCGGGCATAGGGTTTCGGACTAGTCAGCAGCAAGGAGAATCGATACAGGCTCTGACCCGCTTCAAGCATCATGCTTGACGCCGGTGTAGGCGCGTGCCTATACTGGCGCTTACCTGTGCCCAGCCCCCGCTCGCTCCAGTCCTTTGTCGCGCGGCTCAGAACCGCCCGGAGGAACCCGGCTGGGGATCGTCCGGCCAGCGGCTCCCTCGCCCCTGGACGGATGGCTTCAAGTTAGCCGTTCGGCACTTTGAGGAGGAGGCTCGTTTGTCGTTCAATGCCCTGCGCGAACGCCGTTCTTTCGCCAAGCTCGAAGAAGTCCTCCCGCCCCCCAACCTCGTATCCGTACAGAAGGAATCGTTCGACTGGTTCCTGAACGAAGGTCTGGCAGACACGCTGGGTGACATCTCACCCATCGAGGACTTCACCGGGAACCTAGCGCTTCTGTTCGAGGGGCATCGCTTCGAGGAACCGAAGTTCGATGAGGACGAGTGCAAGGCGAAGGATCTCGACTACTCGCGTCCGTTGTTCGTGACGGCTACGTTCGCGAACAAAGAAACGGGCGAGATCAAGACCCAGTCGGTCTTCATGGGCGATTTCCCGATGATGACCGGCAAGGGCACGTTCATCATCAATGGGACCGAGCGAGTGGTGGTCAGCCAGCTCGTGCGGTCGCCGGGGGTCTATTTCGACCGTAGCGTGGACAAGACGACCGATAAGGACATCTTCGGATGCAAGATCATCCCGGCGCGCGGCGCCTGGCTCGAATTCGACACAGATAAGCGCGACACGATCGGTGTCCGTATCGACCGCAAGCGGCGCCAGTACGCGACGGTGTTGCTGAAGGCGCTCGGCTACAGCGAGGAAGAGATCCTCGACCTTTTCGACGGCGCCGAGTCGATCCGGCTCACCTTCGAGCGCGATCCGATCCAGGGCCAAGAAGAGGCTCTTATGGACGTCTACCGAAAGCTGCGGCCGGGCGAGCCTCCCACCGTGGAGAGCGCGAGCAACCTGCTGAACAACCTGTTCTTCAATTCAAAGCGCTACGACCTGGCGCGGGTGGGGCGCTACAAGGTCAACAAGAAGCTTGGTTTCGAATTCGACGAGAAGACTCTGAAGCAGACGGGAACGGTGCTCCGCAACGACGACATCGTTGCGACTATGCAGTACCTCGTCCGGCTGCACGCCGGTGACCCCGAGTGCGACGTCGACGACATCGATCATTTCGGCAACCGCCGCGTGCGCCCGGTGGGCGAGCTGCTGCAGAACCAGATCCGCGTCGGGCTTTCGCGCATGGAGCGCGTGGTGAAGGAGCGGATGACCACCCAGGACGTCGAGGCCATTACTCCGCAGACGCTCATCAACATCCGTCCCGTAGTGGCTTCGATCAAGGAATTCTTCGGTTCATCCCAGCTCAGCCAGTTCATGGACCAGACGAACCCGCTCGCGGGCCTCACTCACCGCCGGCGGCTGTCGGCGTTGGGTCCCGGTGGCCTGAGCCGCGAGAGAGCCGGGTTCGAGGTACGCGACGTCCACCCGTCCCACTACGGACGGATGTGCCCGATCGAGACTCCCGAGGGCCCGAACATCGGGCTGATCGCGTCGCTGTCGACCTACGCGCGCCTCAACCGCTACGGGTTCATCGAGACCCCGTATCGGCAGGTCCAGAACGGTCGGGTCTCGGCCGAGATCGTCTACCTCACGGCCGATGAGGAGGACCGAGCGATCATCGCTCAGGCGAACGCTCCGGTGGACACCCGCGGACGCTTCGCCGAGGAGAAGGTGCTGGTGCGCGCCCGCCACAACGAGCTCGAGTGGGTGGCGCCGGACGAGGTCGAGTACATGGACGTCTCGCCGAAGCAGATCGTCTCGGTCTCGGCGGCCTGCATCCCGTTCCTCGAGCACGACGACGCCAACCGAGCGCTGATGGGCGCCAACATGCAGCGCCAGGCGGTGCCTCTGCTGACGCCGCAGGCACCGATCGTCGGCACCGGCCTGGAGTACCGCGCCGCGATCGACGCCGGCGATGTTGTCATCGCCGGGGAGAACGGGACCGTGAACGAGGTCTCCGCCGAGAAGATTGTTCTCTCTACGAACAACGGAGCGCGCGAATACGAGCTCGAGAAATTCCGGCGCTCCAACCAGTCCACGTGCATGAACCAGCGTCCGCTCGTGAGTGTGGGCCAGAAGGTCAAGAAGGGGGACATCCTCGCCGACGGTGCATCGACCGACAACGGGGAGCTCGCGCTCGGCGCGAACCTGATCGTCGCGTTCATGTCGTGGGAGGGATACAACTTCGAGGACGCGATCATCGTGTCGGAGCGTCTCGTGAAGGAAGACCTTCTCACCTCGATCCACATCGAGGAGTACGAGATCGAGGCGCGCGATACCAAGCTCGGCCCCGAAGAGATCACGCGGGACATCCCGAACGTCTCCGAGGAAGTGCTTGCCGACCTCGACGAGCGCGGCATCGTTCGCATCGGCGCCGACGTCGGGCCTGGGGATGTGCTCGTGGGGAAGGTGACTCCCAAGGGAGAGACCGAGCTGACGCCGGAAGAGCGCCTCCTGCGCGCGATCTTCGGTGAGAAGGCGCGCGAGGTACGCGACACGTCGCTCAAGATGCCGCACGGTGAGTCCGGGAAAGTCATCGGGGTGCGTGTGTTCTCCCGCGACATCGGTGACGAGCTGTCCCCGGGCGTCAATGAGTTGGTGCGCGTGTTCGTCGCACAGAAGCGGAAGATCCAGGAAGGTGACAAGCTCGCCGGTCGCCACGGGAACAAGGGCGTCATCTCGAAGATCCTTCCCGAGCAGGACATGCCGTTCCTGCCCGATGGGACGCCGGTCGACATCATCCTGAATCCACTGGGAGTGCCGAGCCGCATGAACCTCGGCCAGGTGCTCGAGGCCCACCTCGGCTGGGCGGCCAAGATGCGGTGGGAGGACGGAGCGATCAACGGTGCGGAGCCGGGCGTGTGGAGGGACACCACCCCGACGTTCGTCGCCACCCCCGTCTTCGATGGGGCCAAGGAGGACGAGATCCTGCAGGCGCTCGAGTCGGTGGCGGAACGCAAGACCGAGTACCCGCTCGTAAACAAGGTCGGCAAGGCGAGGCTGTTCGACGGACGATCGGGCGAGCCCTACGACAACGAGATATCCATCGGCTTCATGTACATCCTGAAGCTCGTGCACATGGTGGACGACAAGATTCACGCGCGCTCCACGGGTCCGTACTCGATGATCACGCAGCAGCCGCTCGGCGGTAAGGCCCAGTTCGGGGGCCAGCGGTTCGGCGAGATGGAGGTGTGGGCGCTCGAGGCCTATGGGGCCTCCTACTGCCTGCAGGAGCTGCTAACGATCAAGTCCGACGACGTGCTGGGCCGCGTGAAGGTCTACGAGGCCGTCGTCAAGGGCGACAACATCCCCGAGCCCGGCATCCCCGAGAGTTTCAAGGTGCTCATCAAGGAGATGCAGTCGCTGTGCCTCAACGTCGAGGTGTTGTCGGCGGAGGGCGAAGAGATCGAGATGAAAGAGATCGACGAGGACATCTTCCGCACGGCGGAGGATCTCGGGATCGATCTTTCCCGCAGAGAGCCGTCTTCGGTCGAGGAGGTCTAAGACCACACATGCTTGACGTCAATTACTTCGACGAACTAAGGATCGGGCTCGCCACCGGCGACCAGATCCGCGCATGGTCCAACGGCGAGGTCAAGAAGCCGGAGACCATCAACTACCGCACTCTCAAGCCGGAGAAGGACGGGCTCTTCTGCGAGAAGATCTTCGGCCCGACCAAGGACTGGGAGTGCTACTGCGGCAAGTACAAGCGCGTGCGGTTCAAGGGAATCATCTGCGAGCGCTGCGGGGTCGAGGTCACGCGCGCCAAGGTGCGGCGCGAGCGGATGGGCCACATCGAACTGGCCGCACCCGTCACCCACATCTGGTACTTCAAGGGCGTTCCCAGCCGCCTCGGATACCTGCTCGACATCCCACCGAAGGAGCTCGAGAAGGTCATCTACTTCGCCGCGTCGATCGTCACCTACATAGATGAGGCCAAGCGCCACAAGGATCTGCCGGTGCTCGAGGAGGAGATCTCGAAGGAGGTCGCGCGCCTCGAGTCGCGGCGCGACCAGAGGGTCGACGAGATCCTCAAAGAGCTCGAGGAGAAACTCGAGGAGATGGAGTCGCGCAAGGCCCGCTCTTCGGAGAAGACCGCCGCGCGCAATCAGGCAGAGCGTCAGCAGCGGGACATGCGCGAGCGCACCGAGACCGAGGTGGATCTCGTCAGGCGCGCCTTCGAGACCTTTAGGGACCTGAAGATCCGCCAGATCGTCGACGACGAGATCCTGTGGCGGGAAGTGAAGGACCGTTACGGCGACTACTTCCGCGGCGGCATGGGGGCCGAGTCGGTTAAGGAGCTGCTGGCGGCGCTCGATCTCTCCGCCGAGGCCGAGGCGCTGAAGGAGATGATCCGCACCGCGAAGGGCCAGAAGCGCCAGCGCGCCATCAAGCGCCTCAAGGTGATCGCGCCGTTCACCGATCCCAACACCAAGAACTCGCCCATGGGGATGGTGCTGGATTGCGTCCCCGTGATCCCACCCGACCTGCGCCCGATGGTGCAGCTCGACGGGGGCAGGTTCGCGACCTCAGACCTCAACGACCTCTATCGGCGGGTGATCAACCGCAACAACCGGCTGAAGAGGCTTCTCGACCTGGGGGCGCCGGAGATCATCGTGAACAACGAGAAGCGCATGCTTCAGGAGGCGGTCGACGCGCTCTTCGACAATGGGCGTCGCGGTCGTCCGGTAACGGGCCCGGGGAACCGGCCTCTCAAGTCCCTGTCCGACATGCTCAAGGGGAAGCAGGGACGGTTCCGCCAGAACCTGCTCGGAAAGCGCGTCGACTACTCGGGGCGTTCCGTCATCGTGTCCGGTCCGAAGCTCAGGCTTCACCAGTGCGGGCTGCCAAAGCAGATGGCGCTCGAGCTCTTCAAGCCGTTCGTGATGAAGCGGTTGGTGGATCTTGGCTTCGCTCAGAACATCAAGTCCGCCAAGCGAATGGTCGAGCGGTCCCGCCCGCACGTTTGGGACGTGCTCGAAGAGATCATCCATGAGCATCCCGTGCTGCTTAACCGCGCGCCGACGTTGCACCGACTCGGCATCCAGGCGTTCGAGCCCGTGCTGGTAGAGGGCAAGGCGATCCAGATCCACCCACTCGTGTGCGTTGCATACAACGCCGACTTCGACGGCGACCAGATGGCGGTGCACGTGCCGCTGTCCTCGGAGGCGCAGGCCGAGGCCCGCATCCTCATGCTCAGCGCGCACAACGTGCTGTCGCCGGCGCATGGAGATCCCATCGTTACACCCACTCAAGACATGATCCTCGGCACCTACTACTTGACCGTGGCGCGCGACGGTGAGGTCGGCGAAGGCCGCGTGTTCTCCTCCGCAGACGAACTGCTGATGGCATACGACGCCAAGGCCGTCGCGATCCATGCCAAGGTGAAGGTACGGGGGCTCAAGCGCTTCGAGGAGGAGCCCGTCGAGGAGTACGAGGCGAATCCGAATCGTCTGATGGAGACGACGGTGGGCCGAGTGATCCTCAATCGGTGCTTCCCGGAGGACTTCCCGTTCCAGAACTCGATGGTCAAGAAGAGGGAGCTGTCCGCCCTCGTCGACCGCTGCGCCCGCATCTACGGCAAGAAGGAGCTCGCGCAGGTCCTCGACGCCGTCAAGGACACCGGCTTTAGCTGGGCGAGTAAGGCGGGCGTGACGATCGGGCTCCAGGACGTGACCACGCCCAAGGAGAAGGCAAAGATCCTCGCCGAGCACGAGAAGCGTGGGGAGAAGGTCGAGCAGCAGTATCGCAAGGGTGTGATCACCGAACGGGAGCGCCGTCAGGAGCTGGTCGAGATCTGGACCGAGGCGACCGACAAGGTGAAGGACGCGATGGAGGCCGGCTTCGACGAGCTCAACCCCATCTACATGATGGCGAACTCGGGTGCCCGAGGGAACATCATGCAGATCCGTCAGATCGCGGGCATGCGCGGCCTCGTGGCCAACCCACGCGGAGAGATAATCCCGCGGCCTATCCGGTCGAACTTCCGCGAGGGCCTGACGGTGCTCGAGTACTTCATATCGACGCACGGCGCTCGCAAGGGTCTCGCCGACACGGCGCTCAGGACGGCCGACTCCGGATATCTCACTCGTCGTCTCGTCGACGTCGCGCAGGAGATCATCGTGCGCGGGGAAGACTGTGGTACCGACAGGGGCATCCGCTTGGACCTGCAGAAGGAGAAGCCCTTCCTCAAGCAGAAACTGCTGGCCCGCGCCCTGCTCGAGGACGCGATCGACCCGAAGGGCAAGGTCGTCGCCCCCGCCAACGCCGAGATGACCCCCGAAGTCGTCAAACAGATCGAAGAGGCGGGGGTCGAAGAGGTCGTCGTACGTTCCGTGCTGAACTGCGAGGCGCGCTACGGCGTCTGCCAGAAATGCTACGGGGTCTCACTCGCGACCGGACAGGTCGTCGAGCTCGGCGAGGCCGTTGGGATCATCGCCGCACAGTCCATCGGCGAGCCCGGAACCCAGCTCACTATGCGCACGTTCCACACCGGTGGTGTCGCAGGTGAGGACATCACTCACGGTCTCCCTCGTGTCGTCGAGCTCTTCGAGGCGCGTGAGCCGAAGGGTAAGGCGGAGATCGCCAAGGCGACCGGAACGGTACAGATCACCGAGGATCAGCGGACTCGCACGATCGAGCTCGTTCCCGAAGACGGCTCCGATGCGATCGCGTACAAGGTGCCCGCACACGCTCGACTGCGGGTCCGCGCCGGCGACCAGGTGCAGGCCGGCGATGCCCTCACCGAGGGCTCGAGGCACCCGGAGGAGGTCCTCTCGGTACAAGGACAGCGTGAGGTGCAGCGCTACCTCGTGGACGAGGTCCAGAAGGTGTATCGGAGCCAGGGCGTACCGATCCACGACAAGCACATCGAGCTGATCGTTCGCCAGATGCTGAGGCGAGTCGAGGTCGTCGAGCCCGGCGATACCGAGCTCCTGCCGGGTGACCTGGTCGATGCCCGCGGCTTCGCCGACGCCAACGAGCAGGTGCTGGCCGACGGGAACGAGCCGGCCTCGGCCCGCCCGAAGCTCCAGGGCATTACCCGCGCGTCGCTCACCACCGACTCGTGGTTGTCGGCGGCGAGCTTCCAGGAGACGACGCGGGTCCTGACCGAGGCCGCGATTCGCGGCAAGCGGGATCCGCTGCTCGGACTCAAGGAGAACGTCATCATCGGCAAGCTGATCCCTGCCGGGACGGGGATGTCCCGCTACCGGTCTATCCGGATCACGACGGCCGGGGAGCCCTCGATCACCGACGAGGAGGCGCGGGCCATGTTCGGTCTGCCGCCCCGCGAGGAGATCGGCCAGGAGGCGGCCGAGGCCGCCCGGGAGCTGCTCGGCGGGGTGGGCCTGCAAGCGGTGCCGACGCCGTCGGGCGACGGCCAGTCCGAAGAAGACGAAGAAGCCGCAGCCGAGTAAGGCGGCATTCAGGAGACGTGGAGGTGGCCGCCTTTCTGGGCGGCCGCCGACCGCCTGCGAGTCGAGGGTTTCGTTGGACCGTTAGGCGGCGAGGAGCGCCGTCGCCCGAGGCACCCTGGTCTTGACGGTTTCGGGTCCGAGGGCGATGCGTGCGACGCAGCCGCCCGGCTAGCCGATGCTCGAGCGAGCCCGTTTGACCGCCTACTACGGGAGGAGTACCCTTGCTGGTCGCGCCCCCAGGGGGCGCGCAGTCGCGTTGCGCAGGTCCAAATGCGCAAGCGAGCGAGGACTTGTACCCGAGTCCGGTGAGCCTCGGTAGGCCCTCTTCTGAGGGAACCGCCGCGGTCGGGGTTCCATCGCCGGACGCCTCCCGAGAGGACAACCCGGGCTGTTTCGTGCCGCCCGGACCCTATCTCTCGGGCGGGGCAAAAACGGTCCGTGAGATGGGTACGGGCCCATAGAGGTGAGGTAGTCGATTCCGACCGGAGGTCGGAAAGGAGAAACGTGCCGACCGTTCAGCAACTGGTACGCCAGGGGCGCAAGGCCAAGAAAGAGAAGTCGAAGTCGCCGGCGCTGCGGGGATCGCCGCAGCGGAGGGGGGTGTGCACCCGCGTCTACACGACCACGCCCAAGAAGCCCAACTCGGCTCTTCGCAAGGTCGCTCGCGTCCGCCTCACCTCTGCGATCGAGGTCACCGCATACATCCCCGGCATCGGTCACAACCTTCAGGAGCACTCGATCGTGCTCGTGCGCGGGGGCCGGGTGAAGGACCTTCCCGGAGTGCGCTACAAGATCGTTCGCGCGGCCCTGGACACCGCGGGCGTGCGTGATCGCACTAAGGCTCGCTCAAAGTACGGCGCCAAGAAGGCGGGTGCCTGATGCCTAGACGCGGGCCTGCGTCCCGCCGTGAGCTCCAGCCGGATCCGGTCTACGGCTCGCTGCTCGTTACCCAGATCCAGAACCGGATCATGAACGACGGTAAGAGAACTCTGTCCGAGAAGATCGTTTACGACGCGCTGACCAAGGTGGGGGAGAGGGCCGGCAAGGACCCGATCCCGATCCTCAAGAAGGCGGTGGACAACGTGAAGCCGCTTCTAGAGGTGCGCTCGAGGCGCGTCGGAGGAGCGACCTACCAGGTTCCCGTGGAAGTCCAGCCCCGCCGGGGCACGACGCTCGCGATCCGGTGGCTCGTCGGCTACGCGCGCCAGCGCAAGGGAGCCACGATGTCCGACCGTCTCGCCGGCGAGATCCTCGATGCCTCGGGCGGCACCGGCTCTTCGGTAAAACGGCGGGAGGACATGCACAAGATGGCCGAGGCGAACAAGGCGTTCGCCCACTACAGGTGGTAAAGCTAGCCATGGCAGAAGCAGCGCAGAAACCCAAGCAGCAGGACCGGCCCGACCTCCGCGAGGTGAAGGGGGGCAAGGGGCTCGCCGCGCGCGAGTACCCGCTTAGCCGCACTCGGAACATCGGGATCATGGCCCACATCGACGCGGGCAAGACGACCACCACCGAACGCATCCTTTACTACACCGGCAAGACCTACAAGATCGGTGAGGTGCACGAGGGCGCCGCGGTCATGGACTGGATGGTCCAAGAGCAGGAGCGCGGCATCACGATCACGTCGGCGGCCACCACGTGCAACTGGAAGGGCTACTGGATCAACATCATCGACACGCCCGGACACGTGGACTTCACGGTGGAGGTCGAACGCTCCCTTCGCGTCCTCGACGGCGCGATCGCTGTGTTCGACGCGGTAGCGGGTGTGGAGCCTCAGTCCGAGACCGTGTGGCGTCAGGCCGATCGTTACCGAGTGCCTCGGATCTGCTTCGTCAACAAGATGGACCGCACCGGCGCCGACTTCTTCCGCACCGTGCAGATGATCGAGGATCGCCTCAACGGTCACCCCGTCGTCTTGCAGCTCCCCATCGGCAAGGAAGCGGATTTCCACGGGGTCGTAGACCTGGTGGCCATGGTCGCCCACTACTGGCCGTCGGAGGGCTTCGGGGAACAGTGGGAAGACCGCGAGATCCCCGAGGAACTCAAGGACCAAGCCGATCGATACCGACACGACCTCATCGAGTCGCTGGCCGACCACGATGAGCGGGTCATGGAGGCCTACGTCGCCGAGAGAGAGCCGGACATTGAGTTGCTGCGCAAAGCGATCCGGCGCGCCACCATCACCGGTGAAGTCACCCCCGTGCTATGTGGGTCGGCGTTCAAGAACAAGGCCGTACAGCCCCTGCTCGACTCGATCACCTGGTATCTGCCGTCCCCAGCCGATCTGCCCCCATACGAGGGCACGCATCCCGCCACCGGCGAGTCGATCGAACGGAGGCCCGAGGACCACGAATCATTCTCGGCCCTCGCGTTCAAGATCATGAGCGACCCCCACGTGGGCCGGCTCACGTATCTCCGCGTCTACTCGGGCACGCTGAAATCCGGCGATTCCGTGAGCAACTCGACGCGCGATCGCAAAGAGCGCATAGGGCGCATCCTTCAGATGCACGCGAATCACCGTGAAGACAAGGAGGCGGTGTTCGCAGGTGACATCGTGGCGGTCGTTGGACTGAAGCACACGCTCACCGGCGATACCTTGTGCGACCCCAGCCAGCCGGTCCTGCTCGAACAGATGAGCTTCCCGGCCCCCGTGATCGACGTCGCTATCGAGCCGAAATCGAAGGCCGACTCCGAGAAGCTGGGAAACGCGCTGCAGAAGCTCTCCGAGGAAGACCCCACGTTCCGGGTACACACCGACGAGGACACGGGACAGACGATCATCTCCGGGATGGGGGAGCTTCATCTGGAAGTGCTCGTCGACCGGCTCGTGCGTGAGTTCAAGGTCGGCGCCAATGTCGGGCGACCCCAGGTCGCCTACCGCGAGACGATCCGCAACCCGGTTGAGAAGGTCGAGACGCGCTACGTGAAGCAGACCGGAGGTAAAGGTCAGTATGGGCACGTGGTGATCGCGCTCGAGCCGACGGGCCCCGGCGGCGGCTATGAGTTCATCAACAAGATCACCGGCGGGAAGATCCCAACCGAGTACATCCCGGCCGTCGACCAGGGGGTGCAGGAGGCGATGGCCTCAGGCGTTCTCGCCGGCTATCCCGTGGTCGACGTAAGAGTGACGCTTACGGACGGCAGCTACCACGAGGTGGACTCGTCGGAGATGGCGTTCAAGATCACGGGCTCCATCGCGTTCAAGGAGGCAGCCCGGAGGGCGAAGCCGGTGTTGCTCGAGCCCATCATGGATGTCGAGGTGGTTACGCCCGAGGAGCACATGGGCGACGTGATCGGAGACCTATCGGCCCGGCGCGGACGCGTCGAGGCGATGGACCAGCGCGGGAGCGACCGCATCGTGCGGGCCCAGGTGCCATTGGCCGAGATGTTCGGCTACGCGACCGAGTTGCGCAGTCGTACCCAAGGGCGCGCCACTTACTCGATGCAGTTCAACTCCTATCAAGCAGTTCCGCAGTCGAAATCCGATGAGATCGTAGCGACGGTTCGCGGGGAACCGGTCGGGAAGTAGGAGGAAGGGAGAAGGCGATGGCCAAGCCAAAGTTCGAGCGCACCAAGCCTCACCTCAACGTTGGAACCATGGGTCACATCGACCATGGAAAGACCACGTTGACCGCGGCTATCACGAAGGTTCTCGCCGAACAGAACCCGAACGTCCAGTTCACGTCCTTCGAGCAGATCGACAACGCGCCGGAGGAGAAGGAGCGTGGGATCACGATCGCGATCTCGCACATCGAGTACGAGACGGAGAACCGCCATTACGCCCACGTCGACATGCCCGGGCACGCCGACTACATCAAGAACATGATCACTGGCGCCGCCCAGGTCGACGGAGCGATCCTCGTGGTCTCTGCGGCCGATGGGCCGATGCCCCAGACGCGTGAGCACGTACTGCTGGCGCGCCAAGTGAACGTTCCGTACATCGTGGTCGCGCTCAACAAGGTGGACATGGTCGACGATCCCGAGCTGCTCGACCTCGTGGAGCTCGAGGTGCGGGAGCTGCTCACCGAGTACGAGTTCCCCGGGGACGACGTTCCGGTCGTCCGCATATCCGCGCTCAAGGCGCTCGACGGCGACGCGGATGCTCAGCAGCAGGTTGTGGAGTTGATGGCGGCGGTGGACGAGTACATACCGGAACCGGTGCGCGAAACCGAGAAGCCGTTCCTGATGCCGATCGAGGACGTGTTCTCGATCACCGGTCGAGGGACGGTCGTGACCGGGCGCGTCGAGCAGGGCCGTCTGAAGCTAGGCGACGAGATCGAGATCGTCGGGATCCAGGACACCCAGAAGACCGTCGTGACGGGCATCGAGATGTTTCGCAAGATGCTCGACGAAGCGGTCGCCGGCGACAACGCCGGCATCCTGCTGCGGGGCACCAAGAAGGAAGACGTGCAGCGGGGCCAGGTGCTCTGCACGCCCGGCTCGATCACTCCGCACACCAAGTTCCAGTCACAGGTCTACGTCCTTTCCAAGGAAGAGGGCGGTCGGCACACGCCGTTCTTCAATAACTACCGGCCGCAGTTCTACTTCCGGACGACGGACGTGACCGGGTCGATCCAGCTGCCCGACGGAACCGAGATGGTCATGCCGGGCGACAACACGGAGATGACCGTTGAGCTGATCCAGCCCATCGCGATGGACGAGGGACTCCGGTTCGCCATCCGCGAGGGCGGGCGCACGGTGGGCGCCGGCCGGGTCACAAAGATCATCGCGTAGCGGCAGGAAGGAAAGGTTCTCGCGTGGCGCAGGGGATGAAGATCCGGATCAGGCTGAAGGCCTATGACCACCAGGTCATCGATCAGTCGGCGAAAAAAATCGTCGAGACGGTGACCCGTACGGGCGCGAGCGTCAACGGCCCGATCCCGCTCCCGACGGAACGCAGCATCTATACGGTCATCCGCTCGCCACACAAGGACAAGGACAGTCGCGAACATTTCGAGATGCGTACGCACAAGAGATTGCTAGACATCGTCAACCCGACGGCGAAGACGGTCGACTCGCTTCAACGACTCGACTTACCCGCCGGCGTGGACATCGAACTGAAGCTGTAGGCGGAGAGGAAGAGGGGATTCATAAGGTGGGAGAGGTCAAAGGGATCCTCGGTCGCAAGATCGGGATGACCCAGGTCTTCGACGAGAACGGGCGGGCGATTCCCGTGACCGTGCTCGAAGCCGGGCCCTGCCTCGTCGCGCAGGTGAAGAAGCCCGAGATTGACGGCTATTCGGCGATACAGCTCGCCTTCGGTGGCGCGCGCAAGGTGAACAAGCCGCTGGCGGGACACTTCGCCAAGGCCGGGATCGACGGGACGCGCCACCTCGCAGAGCTTCGTCTGGACGAGCTCGGTGAGTTCGAGCCCGGGGCCGAGATCAAGGCAGACGTCTTCGTGGAAGGTGAGTTGGTCGACGTCATCGGCGTCACAAAGGGCAAAGGCTTCGCCGGACCGATGAAGCGACACCACTTCCACGGTCTGTCGGCAAGCCACGGCACCGAGCGGAAGCATCGCTCGCCCGGTGCGATCGGCGCGTGCGCGACCCCCGCGCGTGTTTTCAAGGGCACGAAGATGGCCGGTCATATGGGTCACCACCGCGTAACGACCCTGAACCTCAGAGTGATCAAGGCCGATCCCGAGCGCAACCTGCTCCTCCTAAGGGGGGCCGTGCCCGGTCCCAAGGGTGGGCTCGTCCTCGTGCGTTCGGCCGTGCGGCTGCGGCAGAGGAAAGCGAGTTAGACATGGGCAAGGCCGCGGTCTTCGATACCAACGGCAAAAAGGTGCGGGACACGGATCTCCCCGAGGAATTCTTCGGTGGGGAAGTCAATGTGGCCCTCATGCACCAGGTGGTCACCGCGCAACTCGCCGCGGCGCGCTCCGGCACCGCGTCCACGAAGACGCGCTCTGAGGCGCGGGGCGGTGGAGCCAAGCCTTGGCGTCAGAAGGGCACCGGCCGCGCCCGGCACGGTTCCATACGCAGCCCGATCTGGGTCGGCGGGGGCACCGTTTTCGGCCCCAAGCCGCGTGATTACTCGATGCACGTGAACAGGAAGATGAAGAAGGGCGCGCTGCGTTCCGCCCTGGCAGACAAGGCTGGGGCCGGCAACGTCTTCATTCTGGACGGTTTCAAAGAGCAAAAGACGAAGGCTGCCGCGAACTGGCTCAAGGCCGCGGACCTCGCGGGACGCATTCTCTTGGTGCTCGATCCTGAAGACGAGCAGTCGCGTACGGTGGATAAAGCCTTCCGTAATCTCAAGAAGGTTGCATTCGCCCTCCACGGCTCCCTCGCTACCTACGACGTGCTGGTGGCCGACGCCGTCGTATTCACCAAGAGCGCGTATCAGCGATTCACTGGAGGTGACAAGTAGCGATGGGCAGCACGAAGATGGATCCCAGGGAAGTCGTGCGAGCTCCCGTCGTGAGCGAGAAGTCGTATTCGCTGCTGGACGAAAATTGGTACACGTTCCTCGTCCATCCGGACGCGAACAAGACGGAGATCAAGCAGGCCGTCGAGCAGATCTGGGAAGTGAAGGTCGTCCGAGTGAACACCGTCAGCCGCAAGGGCAAGAAAAAGCGGTTCAGGTTCACTCAAGGTCGCCGGTCCGACACGAAGAGGGCCGTCGTGAAGCTGGCCGAGGGCGACAAGATCGAGATATTCGAGCAGCAAGTCTAAGGAGAGCCGTATGCCGGTACGCAAGTCGAAACCAACATCCTCGGGGCGGAGGTTCCAGAGCTATCCGGACTTCGCCGAGGTCACTCGGTCGGAGCCGGAGAAGTCGCTTCTCGACCCCAAGCCCAAGAAGGGCGGCCGTAATACCTACGGCCGCATCACGACGCGCCACCGCGGAGGGGGCAACAAGAACCGTTATCGCGTGATCGACTTCCGGCGCGACAAGGACGGAGTTGTGGCCAAGGTGGCACACATCGAGTACGACCCCAACCGGAACGCGCGCATCGCGTTGCTCCACTACCGAGATGGCGAGAAGCGTTACATCCTCCTGCCCAATCGGGTGAAGGTAGGGGATGTTGTCGAATCCGGCCCCCGTTCGGAGATCCGGCCCGGCAACGCTCTTCCCCTACGCAACATCCCGGTCGGCACGGTCGTGCACAACGTCGAGCTGAAGCCGGGGGCGGGCGGAAAGATGGCGCGCTCCGCCGGTTCCTCCGTGCAACTAGTGGCCAAGGAACGCGACACGGCAACGCTGCGCCTTCCATCCGGAGAAGTGCGGATGGTCCCGATGGATTGCCGAGCGACCGTTGGAGAGGTCGGCAATGCCGAGGCGGAGCTCGTCTCGCTCGGCAAGGCCGGGAGGGCGCGACACAAAGGCCGCCGACCCTCGGTGCGCGGTGTGGCGATGAACCCGGTGGACCACCCTCTTGGGGGCGGAGAGGGGAAGGCATCGGGTGGGCGCCACCCCGTCAGCCCGTGGGGGAAGAAAGAGGGACGCACCCGTAAGAAGAACAAGACGTCGGATCGTCTGATCCTTCGCCGGCGCGGCAAGGGCAGGGGTAGTCGCTGATGCCTAGAAGCCTGAAGAAGGGTCCGTTTGTCGACGAGCACTTGCTGGTGAGGGTGCTCGAGATGAACCGTCGCAACGAGAAGCGTGTACTGAAGACGTGGTCGCGGCGCTCCACGATCATCCCGGAGATGGTCGGACACACAATCGCCGTGCACGACGGCCGAAGGCACGTCCCGGTGTACGTCACCGAAACGATGGTGGGCCACAAGCTTGGTGAGTTCGCGCCGACCCGCGCGTTTCGTAGCCACGGCGGGCCGTCCGAGAGATCAACGAAAGTGAAATAGGTCATGGCTACGAGGATTTCTCCCGGTGCTCAAGAGGCCCTCGCCACGGCGAGGTTCATACGGATGTCGCCGACCAAGGCGCGCCAGGTGGTGGATCTGATCAGAGGCCGCCACGTCGACGACGCTCGCCGGGTGCTCGCCTTCACCCAGCGCGGCGCGGCCCGCACCGTGATCAAGGTGCTCAACTCGGCGATCGCGAACGCGGAGCACAATCGCAGCCTGCCCGCGGACGAGCTCGTCGTGTCGAGGGCCTGGGTGGATGAGGGGCCGACGCTTCGGCGGTTCCGTCCCAGGGCGTTGGGTCGTGCGACGCGCATCCGAAAGCGCACCTGCCATATCTCCGTGGTCGTCGCGCGCCCTGAGGAGGAGATCCTCGAAGTCGCCGAAGCCCCGAGGGCGGGCAGGTCGAGGAAGTCGACTCGTCCCAAGACCAGGGCCGAGCAGGCCACACGTCGCAAGAGGGGCGCGAAGAAGACGACCGCGAAGAAAACAACCGCGAAGAAGACGACCGCTAAGAAACCAACGAAGAAGACAACCGCGAAGAAGTCCACGGCGAAGAAGACGACCGCCAGAAAGAGGACCAGAAGGAAGAAGGAAGAGTAGATGGGACAGAAGGTTCACCCCTACGGGTTCCGACTCGGGATACACACCGACTGGAAATCGCGATGGTTCACCGAGAAGCAGTACCGCGCCTATCTCGAGGCGGACCTGAGGATCCGTCAGTACCTGCTGGGCGAGCTTCCCCACGCGGGTATAAGCCGCATCGACATCGAGCGCACGCGTGAGAGAGTGCGCATCGACGCCCACACTGCGCGACCCGGGATCGTGATCGGCCGCCGGGGAAGTGAGGCCGAGCGTCTGCGCCGCAAGCTAGAGGAGATGGAGAGCAAGCTCTACGGCAAGCCCGTGGACGTGCGGCTGAACATCATCGAGGTCAAGCAACCAGAGCTCGACGCGCAGCTGATCGCACAGGGCGTCGCGGAACAGCTCGCCAGCCGTGTGTCGTTCCGGCGCGCGATGAAGAAGGCGGTCTCTACGGCGATGCGCGCCGGTGCAGAGGGCGTTCGCGTTCAGTGCGGCGGCCGCCTGGGAGGCACCGAGATGAGCCGGTCGGAGTGGTACATCGACGGGCAGATGCCCCTACACACGATCCGCGCCGACATCGACTACGGCCTCGCAGAGGCCCGCACGACGTTCGGCCGCATCGGCGTGAAGGTGTGGATCTACAAGGGGTACGTGGAAGACGTCTACGCCTCGGCGCGCGATGTGGCTCGGTTGCGGCGAGAAGCCGCCCTCGCGGCCGGCGAAACCGTCGGTCGCGGCGCCGATGATCGGGCGCGCAGCGCTGCGGGCGGCACGTCCCCCTCGTCACCCGAGCCCCTTAAGGGTTCCTCGGGGAACGTGCCGTCCTCGCAAGAGCAAGCTGGCGCCGCATCATCTTCTAACTCCAGGCTTGAGGGTTCGTCGGCGAACGCCTCGTCGGCTCCCGCCTCGTCCTCAGCCTCTGGTTCTCCGGAAGCAGCGGCCGAACCGGCCGATGCTTCCTCCGAAAGTCGGCCTGCGGACGAGGGCGGGGCCTCCTCGGAGCAGGAGGAGGAGAAGTAGATGTTGCAGCCTAAGAAGGTCAAGCATCGCAAGCAGATGCGCGGGCGCATGCGTGGCCGTGCCAAGGGCGGCACGATCGTCAGGTTCGGCGACTTCGGACTCATGGCCCTCGAGCCTGGCTGGATCACCAACCGGCAGATAGAGGCCGCGCGTATCGCGATGACCCGGCACATCCGTCGCGGTGGGAAGGTCTGGATCAACATCTTTCCCGACAAGCCCGTGACCAAGAAACCCGCCGAAACCCGAATGGGGTCGGGGAAGGGGAATCCCGAGCACTGGGTGGCCGTCGTAAAGCCCGGACGCGTGATGTTCGAGATTGCCGGTGTCCCTGAACCCCTGGCGCGCGAGGCGATCCGCCTGGCGGCCCACAAACTTCCGATCAAGTGCAAGTTCGTCTCCAGGGATCAAAGCCTGGAGGTTCAGTGATGGCGATCAAGGCGCGCGAGATCCGCGACCTGTCGCTGGACGAACTCCGGCAGCGACTCGACGACACGAAAGAGGAGTTGTTCAACATGCGGTTTCAGCACGCGACCGGACAACTGGACAACTACCGGCGCTTGCGCGAGCTGCGAGGTGACCTAGCCCGCCTGAACACGATCCTGAGGGAACGGGAGCTGGAAGAGGTCGGAACTGGACTCCCGGCGAGCACTCCGAATCCGGCTCCGACTGAGGAGACGAAGACATGAGCACCAGCGAGAAGGACATCAAGCAGAGAGGGAGCCGCAAGGTTCGGACGGGCCACGTGGTCTCTCAGGCCATGGACAAGACGGTAGTGGTGGAGGTGCGCGAGTCGGCGGCACATCCCACCTACGGAAAGATCGTCCGTCACAGCAGGAGGTTGAAGGCACACGACGAGCGCAGCGAAGCCTCTGTGGGAGATCTGGTGCGGATCACGGAGACACGTCCTTTGTCCAAGACCAAGCGCTGGCGGATAGTCGAGGTTGTGGAAAAAGCGAAGTGATACAGCAGGAATCCAGGTGCCGCGTAGCAGACAACACGGGAGCCCGGGAGGTTCTCGTGATCAAGGTGCTGGGCGGATCGCGGCGCCGCTATGCGGGCATTGGCGACATCATCGTCTGCACGGTGAAGGACGCGATCCCGGGCGGCGCCGTCAAGAAGTCGGACATCGTCAAGGCGGTGGTAGTTAGAACCGCCAAGCAGCAGCGTCGGCATGACGGGTCCTACATCCGGTTCGATGACAACGCGGTGGTGATAGTGGACAACCAGATGCAGCCACGAGGGACGCGCATCTTTGGGCCGGTGGCTCGAGAACTGCGCGACAAGCGGTTCATGAAGATCATCTCTCTCGCCTCGGAGGTGTTGTAGGTGTCGGCATCCAAGATCCGCAAGGGAGACCGCGTGGCGGTGGTGGCGGGCAAGGACCTCGGTGCCGAGGGGCGCGTGCTTCAGGTGCTCCCCCGCAGGAACAAGGTCTTGGTGGAGGGGATCAATCAGGTGAGCCGCCACGAGAAGATCCGCATGTCCAGACGCGGGGCGCAGGAGGGTGGGATCACCCACAAGGAAGCGCCCCTGGACCTCTCGAACGTCGCTCTGATCTGCCCGACCGACGGGCCCACCCGCGTGGGATTTCGGCTGGAGGGGGGCGGGGCGAAGGTGCGCGTGTGCAAGAAGTGCGGGACGGAGCTGTGATGGCTAAAATCGATCAAACGTACATACCGAGGTTGAGGGAGCGCTACCGGACCGAGGTTCGTGAGCGGCTCATGCAGGAGCTTGGCCTCCGTAACGTCATGGAGGCCCCGCGACCCGAGAAGGTCGTGGTGAACATGGGGGTCGGAGAGGCATCGCGCGACGGCAAGCTCATCGAGGGGGCGACCAAGGACCTCACGACGATCACGGGCCAGCGTCCGTCGATCCGCAGGGCCCGCAAGTCGATTGCGACCTTCAAGATCCGCCAGGGGATGCCGGTAGGAGTTGCTACGACGATACGAGGCGACCGGATGTGGGACTTCATCGACAGGCTCACCTCGATCGTGCTGCCGCGTATTCGAGACTTCCGCGGGCTCGACCCCAGGTCCTTCGACGGGCGAGGCAACTACACCTTCGGAGTCACCGAGCAGCTCGTGTTCCCTGAGGTCGATTACGACGATATCGATGAAACCAGGGGGATGGACATCTCGATCGTCACTACGGCGAGGAACGACGAGGAGGGCCGAGCACTGTTGACTGCGCTCGGCTTTCCGTTCCGGCAGATAAGGACGGAGGGCTGATGGCGAAGAAGGCGCTTGTCAACAAGGCCCGCAGGAAACAGAAGTTCAAGGTACGCGAGTACACGCGTTGTGTCCGATGCGGCCGACCGCGCGCGGTCTATCGCCGCTTCGGATTGTGCCGGCTGTGCTTCAGGGAGATGGCGCACAACGGCGAGATCCCGGGCATCACGAAGTCAAGCTGGTAGGGAGCGACGATGAGCATGACAGATCCGATCGCCGACATGTTGGCCCGTATCCGCAATGCCGCCTCGGCTTCGCACGAGGAGGTCACTATCCCCGCGTCCAAGATCAAGGCGAACATCGCCAAGATCCTGGTGGAGGAGGGCTTCGCGGATGGATACGACGTCCTTGAGAACGGTGCTCACCGCTCGATAAAGATCACGCTGCGCTATTCGGACACCCGGGAACCGGCGATCACCGGGATCCGCCGAATCAGCAAGCCCGGACGTCGTGTCTACAAGGGCGCCGACGACCTGCCGCGGGTCCTCGGCGGTCTCGGTGTCGCCATCGTCTCGACGTCGCGCGGCGTGATGACCGATAAGCAAGCGCGCCGCGACCGAGTCGGCGGCGAGATCCTGGCTTACGTCTGGTAGGGAGGATCGAGGATGTCACGAGTAGGTTTGTCGCCGATACCGATCCCCTCCGGGGTTGAGGTGCAGATCTCTTCGGGGGCCGTGCGGGTTAAGGGCCCGAAGGGTGAGTTGCACCAGCCGATCCCTGAGGGCATCTCGGTCGAGCAGGCCGACGGCGAGCTGCGCGTGGCGCGGGCCAACGACCAGCGAGAGGTGAGGGCCTTGCACGGCCTTATCCGAAGCCTCATCGCGAACATGGTGCGGGGGGTTACCGAGGGTTTCGAAAGGGCCTTGGAGATCCAGGGCGTCGGATACCGTGCCGCGAAGAAGGGCAACGATCTCGAGCTCACGGTCGGTTACTCACACCCCGTCAACAAGAAGGCCCCGTCGGGGATCGAGTTCGAGGTTCCCCAACCGACCCGGATCGTGGTCCGCGGTATCGACAAGGAGCTGGTGGGCCAGACGGCGGCGGAGATAAGAGCGATCCGCAAACCCGAGCCCTACAAGGGAAAGGGGATCCGCTACGAGGGTGAGCAGGTGCGCCGTAAGGCCGGCAAGGCCGCCAAGGCTGCGGCGATCTAGGAGTGCTCATGGGAACCGAGCAGAAGGTAAGGAAGCTGAGAAGGCGCCACAGGCGCGTGCGCAAGAAGGTGTTCGGCACGCCCGAGCGCCCTCGCCTCGCCGTATATCGGAGCAGCCGCCACATCTACGCGCAGCTGATCGACGACGTCTCAGGTCATACCGTTGCCGCCGCGTCCAGCTTGAAGGATGCCGACGGCGAGGACCCGAAGGCGCGGGCAAAGGCCGTCGGGGTATCTCTCGCTCAGCGGGCGAAGAAGGCGGGCGTGAGCCGCGTGGCCTTCGACCGAGGCGGCTTCAAGTTCCACGGTCGCGTTGCGAAGGTCGCAGAGGGCGCCCGCGAGGGCGGCTTGGAGTTTTAGGACACCGAGGAAGGAGAGCAATTGGCACGAGGAGGATCGCGTTCCACCGGACGGTTCGGTAGAGCCGATGACGACCGGGCGCAGTACGAGGAGAGAGTCGTATCCATCAATCGAGTCGCCAAGGTCGTGAAGGGTGGCCGCCGGTTCTCGTTCACAGCGCTCATCGTGGTCGGCGACGGCCAGGGGCAGGTGGGGGTCGGATACGGGAAGGCCAGAGAGGTCCCCGCTGCGATCCAGAAGGGCATCGAGGAAGCGAAGCGAAGCTTCTTCCGGGTCCCGATGGTGGGTCAGACGATCACTCACGAGATCGTCGGCGAGGACTCCGCCGCCGTCGTCCTGCTGAAGCCGGCATCCCCCGGGACCGGCGTCATCGCGGGTGGTCCGGTCCGGGCCGTGATCGAATGTGCGGGCATCCGAGACGTTCTCTCGAAATCGCTGGGATCCGGCAACGCGATCAACATCATCCACGCCACGGTGAAGGCGCTGAAGGAGCTCAAGACCGCCGACCAGGTGGCCAAGACGAGAGGGAAGACGCCCGACGAGGTGGCTCCTCCCTATCTCTTGCGCGACGCGTCGCCCTCGGGGGTGCAAAGGTAGGAGATGGCAAAGCTGAAGGTGACCCAGAACCGGTCCGTCATGGCTCGCGGCTCCAAGCAGAGGGGCACGATGCGAGCACTCGGCATCAAGCGTGTTGGACAATCGGTGATCCACGACGATAAGCCGGAGATTCGGGGCATGATTGCCGCCGTGGGTCATTTGGTGACAGTTGAAGAGGTAAAAACAGGAGGGGGAAGGGGGGAACCAGTGAGGCGCCTTGGCGCCGGGGTTCCCCCGAAAGAGGGGAAGAAGAGATCGTGAAGCCACACGAATTGCAGCCCGCCGACGGTGCCCGCACGCGCCGCAAACGCGTGGGCCGCGGCGAAGGCTCCGGATACGGCAAGACCGCGGGCCGCGGCACCAAGGGGACGAAGGCGCGCGGGAAGGTAAATCCGTTCTTCGAGGGCGGTCAGATGCCCCTGGTCCGTCGCGTTCCGAAGCTGAAGGGTTTCAAGCCGCCCGTTCGAAAGGACTACGGCACGGTCAACGTCGGGGACATCGCGGCCCTGAAAGGAGACGCGATCGGTCCGGAGGAGCTGAGGGCCACCGGGCTCATCCACAAGCGTCATGCTCTGGTCAAGGTCCTCGGCGACGGCGAGCTTCAGCGGGCGGTCACGGTGCGGGCGCACGCCTTCAGTGAGTCGGCTCGCTCCAAGATCGAATCCGCCGGAGGAAAGGCTGAGGTAGTGGAGGAGAGGACGACCAAGTGAACCTGCTCGGCGCATTCGTAAACGCCTTCAAGGTCCCAGACCTTCGCAAGAAGATCCTGTTCACCCTTTTCATCATCGCGGTGTACCGCCTCGGATCTCACGTCCCGGCCCCCGGGATCGACGTCCAGGCGGCGCAACAGTTCGCCGCGCAGGCTCAGGGCGGCATCCTGTCCTTCATAAACCTGTTCTCGGGCGGAGCCCTGACTCAGATGGCGGTCTTTGCGCTCGGGATCATGCCCTACATCACCTCGTCGATCATCATGCAGCTCCTAACGGTTGTGATCCCGAAACTCGAGGCCTGGTCCAAGGAAGGGGAAAGTGGTCACAAGAAGATCACCCAGTGGACGCGCTATCTCACGGTTGTTCTCGCCTTGATGCAGTCGACCGGACTCGCGTTCCTGATGCATCAGGGCCGGCTCGGCCAGACGGGGGCGGACATCGGTGTGGACCTCATCCCCAACTTCGGCCCTGGGCGCGTGGCCCTCATCGTGCTCTCCCTGACGGCCGGCACCGCCTTGATCATGTGGCTGGGCGAGCTCATCACGCAACGAGGCATAGGCAACGGCATGTCGGTGCTGATCTTCACCTCGGTGGTCTCGACCTTTCCGAGCGAAGGCAACGCGATCCTCGAGCAGAAAGGCATGGGCCCCTTCCTCGGGATCCTGTTGATCGGAATAGGGGTCATCGTGGCGATCGTTTTCATGGAGCAGGGTCAGAGGCGGATCCCCGTCCAGTACGCGAAGCGGGTGGTTGGCAGGAGGATGTACGGGGGCTCTTCGACCTACATCCCGCTGAAGGTGAACCAGGCGGGCGTTATCCCGATCATCTTCGCTTCGAGTGTTCTCTATATCCCGGTTCTCTTGCAGAACGTGTTCCAGAACCAGGGCATACAGAACTTCATCGAACGGCACCTGGTCGATCCGCGTGCCGCGACCTACATGATCCTCTACGGATTGATGGTGGTCTTCTTCGCTTACTTCTATACGGCAATCACGTTCAATCCGGTGGATGTTTCCGACAATATGAAGAAGTACGGGGGTTTCATTCCCGGCATCCGGCCCGGCCGGCAGACCGCTGAGTATCTCGATCGCATCCTGACGCGAATCACGCTGCCGGGCGCCCTATTCATCGCGGCCATAGCGCTGATGCCGTCTATCTTCCTCGCCGCGTACAACGTCAACCAGCTGCCCTTCGGGGGGACGTCGATCCTCATCGCGGTCGGTGTGACGTTGGAGACGATGAAACAGATCGAGTCGCAGCTGATGATGCGTCACTATGAAGGCTTCCTCAAGTGACCCCTCGATGCGGCTGATCATCTTCGGCCCCCAGGGCGCAGGTAAGGGAACCCAGGCAGAACGCATCTCCGAGAAGTACAACGTTCCTGTGATCGCGACGGGGGACATCTTCCGATGGGCGATCTCCGAGGGCTCACCGTTGGGAGACCGCGCTGAGCAGTTCGTCGAAGCAGGCAAGCTCGTCCCGGACGACGTCACGATCGGGGTCATGCGAGAGCGGCTGGGAGCCGCCGATGCCATGGACGGTTTCGTTCTGGACGGCTTTCCGCGGAATCTGCAGCAAGCGAAGGCGCTCGAGGAGATCCTCACCGAGAGAGGGGTCGAGCTCGACGCCGCGATCGTCATCGAAGCGCCTGAGGAGGTCTCGGTCCGCCGCCTGCTCGGGCGCCGGGTCTGCTCGAGTTGTGGACGGAATTACCACGTGGACGTGCCTCCCAAGGAGGACTGGAAGTGCGACGCTTGCGGCGGCGACGTTGTGCCCCGCAATGACGACAACGACGAGGCGATCAAGGAGCGTCTCCGCCTCTACCATGAGCAGACAGAACCTCTGCGCGAGCACTATGAGCAGCAGGGTGTGCTGCGAGTCATCGATGGCGTCGGCTCGCCGGACAAGGTATTCGAGCGGATCGCAGCCGTCCTGTGACGTGGTCCACATGATCTACAAGAAATCGCCACAGGAGATCGAGATCATGCGGCGAGGGGGCAGGATCCTCGCCGATGTTCTCAACCGGATCGAGGATGCTCTACGTCCGGGGATCACCACCGCGGAGCTCGACCGCATCGCGGAAGAGGCGATCACCTCAGCCGGCGCGCGTCCGTCCTTCAAGGGATACAGAGGATTTCCCGCGTCGATCTGCACTTCGCCCAACGAGGTGATCGTGCACGGGATCCCGGACGACACCGTCGTAGACGAGGGGGACATCATCTCGGTGGACGTGGGGGTTCTGTACGAGGGCTTGCACGTGGACTCTGCGTGGACGCTCCCGGTGGGTGAGGTCGCGCCCGACGTCGCTCGGCTTCTGCGGGTGACGGAGGAGGCGTTGGGGGCGGGGATCGCCCAGGTCGCACCGGGACGTCGGATCGGCGACATCGGCCACGCGGTCCAGCAGGCGGCCGAGGCGGCGGGTTTCTCCGTGGTTCGTGAGTACGTGGGCCATGGCGTCGGGCGCGCCTTGCACGAGCAGCCGCAGATCCCCAACTACGGTCCCCCGGGGCGCCGTGAGCTTCTCGGGGTAGGCATGGTGCTTGCCATCGAGCCGATGGTGAACGCCGGCGGTGCCGGGACCCGGGCCCTGGACGACGGCTGGACCGTGGTAACCGCCGACGGGGGTCTCTCGGCCCACTTCGAGCACACCGTCGCCGTGGTCCCGGAGGGTCATGAGGTTCTGACTCCACGCGAGACGAAGGAAGCTCTTCGTGCAGGCTGAGGCCGCACCGAGCTTGGATCTCTTGTCCACCGACTTCGCCCGTCTCGACCTGGGAAAACCGTCTGTTATCCTTACGGGTCGGCCCGAGCTGGGTCGGGACGGAATCTGGTCTCTCGCCGGTGATCTGGTTCCGATGCCGGAATGTTGCGCCCCCGAGGGGGCGTTTTGCATGGTCGGTCAACAAGGCAGCCCGGTCGTCAATCCAGGTGGTCGAACGCGTGGCAAAGAACAAGGAGAAGGGCGCCCAGAAGGAAGAGGGCATCCAGATCGAGGGGACGGTCATCGAGACCCTTCCCAACGCGATGTTCCGTGTCGAGCTGGACAACGGCCATCGGGTGCTCGCCCACATCTCGGGCAAGATGCGGATGCACTACATCCGCATCCTTCCCGGAGACCGGGTGCTCGTCGAGCTCTCCCCGTACGACCTGACCAGGGGTCGGGTCATCTATCGCTACAAGTAGGAAAGAGCGGATGAAGGTGCGCCCGAGCGTCAAGAAGATGTGCGACAAGTGCAAGATCATCCGCAGGCGCGGGCGCGTGATGGTGATCTGTTCGAACCCCCGACACAAGCAGCGCCAAGGCTAAGGAGAGAATGTGGCTCGGATAGCGGGTGTCGATCTGCCGAGGGAGAAGCGCCTCGACTTCGGCTTGACCTACATCTACGGGATCGGCCGTACGAAGGCGACGGACACCTGTGTGGGTGCGCGCGTCGACCCGGCTACACGGGTGCGCGACCTCACCGACGAGGAGATCGTCCGCATCCGGGACTGGATCAGCTCGAGTTATTCGGTCGAGGGCGACCTGCGGCGTGAGGTCAACCAGAACATCAAACGCAAGGTCGAGAACGGCTCGTACCAGGGTCTCCGGCATCGGAGGGGTCTCCCCGTTCGGGGTCAGCGCACGCATACGAACGCGCGCACCCGTAAGGGACCTCGGAAGACGGTAGCCGGGAAGAAGAAGACCAAGGCAAAGAAGTAGGAAGGACGGAGAGTAGAGCTTGGCAACGAAGAAATCTAAGAAACCACGCCGTAAGGAGAAGAAGAACATCGTGCACGGCGTCGCCCATATCAAGGCGACGTTCAACAACACGGTCATCTCGATCTCCGACCTCGAGGGAAACGTGATCTCGTGGGCCTCCGCCGGCAACGTCGGCTTCAAGGGCTCGCGTAAGTCGACCCCCTTCGCGGCGCAACTGGCGGCCGAAGCCGCCTCGCGGCGCGCTCAGGAGCACGGCGTGCGCAGGGTGGAGGTGCAGGTCAAGGGGCCCGGTTCCGGACGAGAGACCGCGATCCGGTCGCTCCAGGCCTCGGGTCTTGAGGTGCTCGGGATCAAGGATGTGACGCCGGTGCCACACAACGGGTGTCGCCCACGCAAGCGCAGGCGGGTGTAAGAGCACGATGGCGCGCTATACCGGGCCGGTCTGCAAGCTGTGTCGCCGCGAGCGAATGAAGCTGTTTCTCAAGGGCACGCGCTGCGAGTCGCCGAAGTGCCCGATCGAAAAGGGTCGGCCGCCCCCCGGGGAGCACGGTCGCGGCCGCGTGCGCGAGAGCGAGTATCTGCTTCAGCTTCGGGAGAAGCAGAAGGCCAAGCGCTTCTACGGGATCCTGGAGCGTCAGTTCCGCCACTACTACCAAGAGGCAGCCCGCTCCAAGGGCGTCACCGGCGAAGAGCTGATGCGGATCTGCGAGTCCCGCCTCGACAACGTGGTCTTTCGGTCGGGGTTCGCCATGAACCGCGCGATGGGCCGACAGCTCGTTTCCCATGGACACTTCGAGGTCAATGGACGCAAGGTGAACATCCCCTCCTATCGGGTGAAGCCCGGAGACGTGGTCTCGGTACGCACCCGCTCCAAGAAGATGGGGCGGATCGTGGAGAACTCCGCCTACGCCAAGGGACGAGAGATACCGGGCTGGCTTGGATCCGATCTGACGGCACTGAAGGTTGAGGTGAGATCGCTACCGGAGCGGGACCAGATCGACGCTCCCGTCCAGGAGCAACTCATCGTCGAGTACTACTCGAAGTAGTTCTTTCGCAAGGCGAGAGAGGAGTTAGATGAATCTGCTGATAGTTCAACGTCCTCACATCAACGAAGTGGAGATCTCCTCGGTTCGCAGCAAGTTCACGATCGAACCGCTGGAACCGGGATTCGGCTACACGCTCGGCAACTCGCTGAGGCGCACGCTCCTCTCGTCGATCCCAGGCGCTGCCGTCACCCAGGTGAAGATCGACAGCGTGCTGCACGAGTTCTCCACCATAGAGGGCGTCAAGGAGGACGTGACAGACATCGTCCTGAATCTGAAGCAGCTCGTGATCCGGAGCGAGAACGAGGAGCCGACCACGGTCTACCTTCGCGTGTCGGGTGCCACCGAAGTCACTGCGGGCGATATCGAGCTGCCCGCGGGGGTCGAGGTTCTCAACCCCGAACACCACATCGCCACGCTCAACGACAAGGCTACGCTCTCGATGGAGATGCGAATCGAGCAGGGTCGCGGATACGTCGCCGCCGCCACCGCTCCTAAGGAGGCGATCGGCACGATCCCCCTCGACGCGATCTTCTCTCCGGTCAAGCGTGTGACCTACGAGGTCGAGCCGACGCGCGTCGAGCAGATGACCAACTACGACCGGCTGATCCTCGACGTGGAGACGGACGGATCGGTAACGCCGGCGGATGCCGTGTCGTCTGCGGGCTCCACGCTCGTCAACCTTCTCCAGTTGTTCGCGGAGAGCGGAGAGGGCGCCGGTGGTCTTGTCCCCGGTCCGGAACCTGGCGAGGAAGAGGTCTCCGGCGTCCTCGCCCGGCCGATCGAGGAGCTGGACTTCACCGTCCGCTCCTATAACTGTCTCAAGCGCGAAGGGGTCACCACGGTAGGGGAGCTCGTCGAGAAGACCGAAGATGACCTACTCGAGATCCGGAACTTCGGACAGAAGTCGATCGACGAAGTCAAGGCGAAGCTCGAAGAGTTAGCGCTAAGCCTCAAGAGCAAAGAGTTCTAGGAGCAATAAGGAGCACGGCCATGCCCAAGCCGAAGAAGGGCCCCCGCCTCGGAGCGAATCCGTCGCATCAGGATCTGATGTTGCGCAACCTGGCGCGCTCGCTCTTCGAACACGAGCGGATCCAGACGACCGAAGCCAAGGCAAAGATGCTCCGACCATTCGCGGAGCGGCTGATCACGAAGGCGAAGAAGGGCGACGTCCATCAGCGCCGTCAGGTTCTCTCGACGATCGAGGACCGGGACGTCGTCCATAAGCTCTTCTCGGATATCGCACTGCGTTTTTCGGATCGCAACGGCGGCTACACGCGCATCCTGAAGGTGGGCCCACGGGGCGGAGACGGGGCTCCGATGGCGCTCGTCGAGCTCGTCGGAGAGAGTGTGCTTTCGGCGGCGACGGCCGAGCAGGCGGAAGGGAGCGCTCCCCGCAGGCTCCGCCGCCCCTCACGCAGGCGGGCCGTCGAGCAGCGGGCGCCCGAGGCCGCGCCCTCGCCGGAGGCAACCGCCGAGCGTGACGAGGAGGAAGTGGAGGAAGCCGGCGACGAGGGCGCGGCTCCCGGCGACGCGAAGTCCGAGACGTCGCAGGACACGCCCGGCGATGACGAGGAGCAGAAGGAGAGCTGAACCTCCGCCTCGATCTCGCTTACAACGGAGCGCCGTTCCGAGGCTTCGCGAAACAACCGGATGTTCCCACGGTTCAGGGCGATCTCGAGAGCGCGTTGTCGCGCCTATTCCAACGCCAGGTCATCATCTTCGGTGCGGGACGAACGGACGCGGGTGTGCACGCCCTGGGCCAGGTCGTGAACACCTACGACGCGCCCGAGGACGTCGATCCGGTCAAGGTGCGCGACTCGATCAACTCCATGTGCGAACCTCACATAGCAGTCTCCCGTTGCAGCTTCGCGGCCGACGACTTCCATGCACGAACCTCCGCGCGCTCGCGCACCTACGTTTTCGCGATCCTCGAGGGAGACGTGCCGGATCCCTTCTTGGCGCCGATCACTCTCTATCATCCGGAATCGCTCGACGTCGATGCGATGAATGAGGCATGTGGGCATCTGCTCGGCGAAAACGACTTCAGCTCCTTCGGCCGGGTAAAGGAGGGGGGGTCGCCGGTACGCAACCTGTTCGAGTTCCACGTCGCCCGTACGGGAAAAGTTGTGCACATCCGCGCCCGAGCCAATGGCTTTCTCCAGCAGATGGTGCGCTCGCTCGTCGGTACGGTTATCCCGGTTGGAGAGGGACGGCTCTTGCCCGAGGAGATGCTCGACGTCCTGAACGCGAAGGACCGGGCCGCAGCCGGTCCGGTGGCTCCTCCACACGGCCTATGCCTCGTGTCGGTGGAGTACGACGCGGGCTGGAGCCGTCCGTTTGCGCCGTTCGGATAGGCTCCTGTATCCTTCAGTGTCCCGCCGAACGGCCGTTCGGGCTGTGGTGAGAGGTAGTTGATGAAGACCCACTCGACCAAAGCAAGTGAGATAACGCGCGATTGGTGGCTGGTGGACGCCGACGGCGTCGTGCTCGGCCGCCTTGCGTCTGAGGTTGCGAAGCTGTTACGCGGCAAGCACAAGCCCAACTTCGCCCCGAATCTCGACGTGGGCGACCACGTGGTCGTTGTGAACGCGGCGAAGGTCCTCTTGACCGGCAACAAGATCATCCACAAGGAGCTGATCCGCCACTCCGGCTACCCGGGGGGCCTCAAGCGTTACTCGTATGAGAAGTTCCTGGTCGAGAACCCCGAGCGGGTGATCGAAAAGGCCGTCAGGGGGATGCTGCCGGGGAACCGTTTGGGGCGGGCGATGCTCAAGAAGCTGAAGGTCTACGCGGGGGCGGAGCACCGACACCACGCCCAGGGTCCCAAGCCCTTCGACCTGAAGCCCGTCGCCGCTCCCCACAACCCGGACCAGGCGCACACGATCGAGGAGCTGACACAACATGCCTGATCCTTTGTCGAAGGCAACCGGCAAGCGCAAGGAGGCCACCTGTCGCGCCCGGCTCGTCGCCGGTAGTGGGAAATGGGAGGTCAACGGGCGCCCACTCGAGGACTACTTCCCGAGCGCCGCTCACCGCATGCTGATCACCGAGCCGCTGAGGCTCACCGAGACCGAGCCGAACTACGACGTCGTCGCGAGGGTCGAAGGCGGGGGGGTATCGGGCCAGGCCGGCGCCCTGCGTCACGCGCTCGCCCGCGCCCTGGCCGACCTCGACCCCGACTACCGACCGGCGCTAAAGAAGGCCGGAATGCTCACGCGCGACGCGCGCGAGAAGGAGCGGCGCAAGTACGGGCTGAAGAAAGCCCGAAAGGCGCCGCAGTACTCGAAGCGCTAACCCCGAACTGATCGCCGCAACTCACCATATGAGGGAGCTGGGGCGATCAGTTCGGCCTGAAGAGTAGTCCGTGCGAGCATGGGGCCACGCTCGTGGAAAAGAACGCCAAACCCGTGGGGAAAATGGTCCCGGACGATCACGTGCTGGTGATCTTCGGGGCGAACGGAGACCTGTCGCGGCGGAAACTGCTCCCCGCGCTTTTCCACCTGTTTCAGGAGGGGCTGATGCCCCGGCGCTTCCGCGTGATCGGCAACTCCCGCAGCCCTCTCTCCGACCAAGACTTTCGAGAGTTCGCGCGCTCCGCCGTAGACGAGTTTTGCCGCTGCGACCCGGACGACGAGTCGTGGGCGGAGTTCTCATCCACCCTGTCCTACGTCTCCCACGAGTTCACCGCGGAGGACAACGAGCCCGTGGCCGACGCGGTGAGACGCGCCGAGAAGGAGCTCGGAGTTGATGTCCGCCGCCTCTTCTATCTGTCGGTGCCGCCGCCCGTCTTCTCGGTGATCACCCGGGCCCTGGGGGCGTGCGGGCTCGACGAGAGAGGTCGCGTCGTGTTCGAGAAGCCTTATGGGCTCGACCTCGAGTCGTTCCGCGAGCTCGACGCGGTCGTTCGTTCCGTGCTCGACGACACGCAGGTCTTCCGGATCGACCATTTCCTCGGCAAGGAGACCGTGCAGAACATCCTTGCGCTTCGCTTCGCGAACGGCATGTTCGAGCCGATCTGGAACCGCCAGCACGTGGAGCACGTCCAGATCGATGTGCCGGAAACGCTCGGTATCGGCAGGCGCTCCGGCTTCTACGAGCGCACCGGTGCGTTCAGGGACATGATCGTCACGCACCTCTTCCAGGTGTTGAGCTTCGTGGCGATGGAGCCCCCGACGTCGCTCGACCCGAAGCCGCTACAGGACGAGTCCGCCAAGGTCTTCGATTCGATGGTGGAACTGTCTCCGGACGACGTGGTCTACGGGCAGTACGACGGGTATGTGGATGAGGACGGTGTGAGTGACAGCTCGCAAACGGAGACGTTCGCCGCGGCCCGGCTGTCCATAGACAACTGGAGATGGGCAGGTGTGCCCTTCTACCTGCGGACGGGCAAGCGCATGGCCGAGGACAAGCAGATGGTGACGCTGGCGTTCCGAGAGCCGCCCCGTCAGATGTTCAGGGAGCTGGACGAGAGCGCGTTCGATCAGGACCATCTCGCGCTCGAGCTCGCGCCCGACGAGGGGATCTCGGTCTCGTTCCTGGCCAAGAATCCCGGCCCCGAGATCGTGCTCGCCCCCGCCGAGATGCGCTTTCGCTACGAGGGATCGTTCGGCTCCACGTTGATCGAGGCCTACGAGCGGCTGATACACGACGCGCTGATCGGGGACCGAACCCTGTTCACGCGTGGGGACGGCGTAGAGCGGGTGTGGGAGGTGGTGGAGCCGGTCCTTCGCCGGCCTCCGAAGCTGCATCCTTACCCGCAGGATTCATGGGGACCCGTGGCCGCAGACGAGCTGATCTCCCCACACCGGTGGCACCTAGGTGGCTGACCTCCAGACGTGAGAGCGCGCCGCCCGCCGTTCGGCCAGCTCTTTTGCCTCGAGGAGGTGCTCGCGCACCAGGCGTTCGAAGACTCGCTTGACGTACAGCCTCCCGATCAGCGGACCGAAGAGGCCGGGTGGCGAGGCGAACCAACCCGCGTAGGTGACATCGGTCTCCGCCCCATCGACCTCTTGGAACGAGATCTCCTCACGGACGTCCGGCAGTGGTCCCTCGAGCCATGCGTACTGGATGCGCTCCGGAGGTTGCAGCTTGATCTTTTCGAGGGTGGGGATCGTGCGCTTTCGGTGGGAGGTCTCGAAGCGCACGATCTTCTCGAACTCCGAACGCTGCTCGACGACGCGGCCCGCGCTCGCAACGACCTCGAAACACAGACCTCTGGGCGCGTGCATGCGAACCGTTTGGGTTCGAAGCGGTATACGTTGGCTCATCCTGAAAGAGGATGCCCTATCAGGACGTTTGATTGCATGGTGATCGGAGACAGAGAGGGGGGACCGTGAAGATCGACTTCCACTTCGACCCGCTGTGACCGTGGGCGTGGCAGAGCTCCCGGTGGATCCGGGAGGTTGCGAAGGTTAGAGACGTCGAGGTCTCGTGGCGCCTCTTCAGTCTGCAAATCATCCACGAGGGCAAAGAGGACCCGCTGGCGGACCTGCACGCGCTCGGCACACCGGCGCTGAGAACGCTGGCGGCCGTGGGCCGGAAACACGGCAACGAAGGCGTCGGGCGGCTGTACGAAGCGATCGGGCGGCGCGCGCACGATGGAGGAGAGGAACTGTCGCCCGAGCTCGTCGAGAAGGCTCTGAAGGACTCGGGGCTCGATGCCTCGTTCGTATGGAGGGCCCTCGATGACGACTCCACGATCGCCGATGTGAGGGCCGAGCACGATGCGGTCGTCTCCGAGGTCGGCGCGTTCGGCGTGCCGACGATCGTTCTGGAGGACGGCGGAGGGATCTTCGGCCCGGTCATCTCGTCGGCTCCCCAGGGCGAGGAGGCCGGAGAGCTGTGGGACCACGTACGGTGGCTGACCGAGCACGGCTACTTCTTCGAGCTCAAGCGCGAGCGGGACCGAGGTCCCGGTGAGTGACCGCGCCGAGTTTCGATTACGACCCCCATTGCGTTCAAACTAGCCGGGGCTGTGTCCTAGGGGGTGGGAATACCCTAGTGACCTGGAGGTGAGGGCATAGTCGACGAGTACGACGTGATCGTGATCGGGATGGGGGTCGGCGGCGAGGAGGTCGCGGGGCGCTGTGCCGAAGGCGGCATGAACGTGCTCGCCGTCGAACGCAAGCTGGTCGGCGGCGAGTGCCCCTACTGGGGATGCATCCCGTCGAAGATGATGATCCGCGCCGGCAACACGCTTGCGGAGGCCCTGCGCGTTACGGGGCTCTCGGGGAAGTCCGAGATATCACCAGACTGGGCGCCGGTAGCCAAGCGCATCCGCGAGCAGGCCACCGATACCTGGAACGACGCGGTCGCGGTCGAACGTCACGAGAAGAAGGGGAGCACCGTGCTGAAGGCACCGGCGCGGATCGTCGGCCGCAACGAGGTCGAGGTGGACGGCGCGCGGATGAGCGCCCGCCGCGGTATCGTGATCGCGACCGGCAGCGAGCCGGCCGTGCCTCCCATCAACGGCATCTCGGACGTCGAGTTCTGGACGAACCGAGAGGCCGTCGAGACCGAAGAGGTCCCACGCTCTCTGATCGTTCTGGGGGCGGGTCCGATCGGACTCGAGTTCGGCCAGGTGTACCACCGCTTCGGCAGCGATGTGACCTTCGTCGAGCTGGCCGACCACGCGCTACCGATGGAGGAGCCGGAGAACGGTGACGCGATCGCCGAGGTCCTGCGTTCGGAGGGCATGACGCTTCACATCGGCGTATCGGCGCAGTCGGTGAAGCGCAGCGACGGGGGCACGGCGGTGGAGCTGTCCGACGGCCGCGTGATCGAGGCCGAGCGCCTGCTCGTTGCCACCGGGCGACGCACTAACCTGAGTGAGCTGGGGATCGACGCGGCCGGGCTGGACCCCGAGGCGCGGGCGATCGAGGTCGACGAGCACATGCGGGCCGGGGACGGGCTCTGGGCCGTGGGAGACGTCACCAGCAGGGGCGGGTTCACCCACCTCGCCGTCTACGAGGGGCGCGTGGCCGCCGCCGACATCCTGGGCCAGGAGAACCGTCCCGCCGACTACTCCGCGGTTCCGCGCGTGACCTTTACCGATCCCGAGGTGGCAAGCGTGGGACTCACCGAGGCGCAGGCGAAGGAGCAAGGTATCGAGGTGAGAACCGGGGTCTCGACGACATCGTCGTCGTCTCGCGGCTGGATCCACGGCCCGGGGGCCGAGCACGGCGTCACCAAGGTCGTCGCCGACGCCGACCGCGATGTTCTCGTCGGCGCGTCGACGATGGGACCGGCCGCCGGCGAGGTGCTGGGGCTGTTCGTTCTGGCGATAAAGGAGAAGATCCCGATCCCCGCCCTGCGGGATTTGATCTATCCGTATCCGACTTTCGTTCGGGGCGTCGAAGATGCCTTCCGGATCCTCGTCGAGGGCCGCTAGGCAGAGGCAATCGGCTCCTCCCCGGAGGCGTCCGTGAGGGCGATGGACAATCTGCGCAGAGGTGCCCTGGTGGCGGTAGCGGCCCTGGCCGTCGTGCTCGTCGCCGTTCTGCTGGGCACGGGCGGGGATGGCACGGTCGCAATGGGAGAGTCCGCCCCCGAGCTGACACTGACCGACTTCGAGGGCAGCCAGTTCTCGTTCGCGGATTACGAAGGTACGCCCTTGGTCGTGAACTTCTGGGCATCGTGGTGCCCGTTCTGCGTGTCGGAGATGCCCGATTTCGAGCGGGTGCACCAGGCTCTCGGCGACGAGGTCGTCTTTCTCGGGGTCGACCAGCGCGACCGTCGCGACCGAGCCCTAGAGCTGGCGCGCCAGACGGGCGTCACGTACCGCTTGGTATGGGACCCTCGGGGAGAGGTGTTCGACGCTTTCGGCGGGCCGGGGATGCCGACCACGGCCTTCATCGACGCCGAGGGCACGGTGGTGGAGGTCATCCCCGGACAGTTGTCGGCCGGACTCCTGCGCGACCACATCCAGCGGAATTTCGGGATCGGTTGACATGCGCGACGACATGTGGGCTCAGGCCCCGGGCGAAGGGACCCGCAGCGCGGCGTGGAAGGTAGTGCTGGCGCTGGTGCTCGTGCTCGGATTGGGGGCCGGGTTCGTGGGGGTCATCCTGGCGGGGGAGGACGAGGCCCCGCAACCGCCTGCTTCTCCCGTCGCGGAGGACGAAGAAACGGGAGCCCTGCCGGGTGGTTTCGACGAATCCCGGATCGTCACGGTGCTGTCACCGGATGCGATCCCGGCGCTCACCGACCCCCCGTTCCAGTCCGTGTCCGATGTCGATTGGCTCACTTCGGAGGAGCCGGTGATCGCGGTCGAGCTAAATGGGGACGCGCGCGCCTATCCACTGCAGATCATGACGTGGCACGAGATCGTCAACAATGACGTCGGAGGAACGCCGGTCACCGTCACGTTCTGCCCACTGTGCAACACCGCGTACGCGTTCCAGCGTCCCGAGGTTGACGGCAAGGTGACCACTTTCGGCACGTCCGGGAAGCTCTACCACTCGAACCTCCTGATGTACGACCGGGCCACGGACTCGCTGTGGCCGCAGGCACTGGGTGTCGCCACGACCGGAAAACTCAAGGGAACGGTGCTGGAGCGCGTTCCCGCGCAGATCGTCTCGTGGGAGGAGTTCCGGGCCACGTTCCCCGAGGGAAGGGTCGTGTCCCGGAACACCGGACACACGCGCAACTACGGAGAGAACCCCTATCCCGGCTACGATGACATCGACAGCCAGCCTTTCCTTTTCGAAGGAGAGGTCGACGGCCGTCTCGCCGCCGTGGAGCGTGTGCTGGGGATCGAGGGCAGGGGAGCGATCACCGCCTTCCCGTACTTCCGCCTGAAGGAAGCGGCCGACGGTGACCTCGTCGCGATCAACGCCGAGGTCGGCCGCACTCCCGTGATGGTCGTGTGGAAGGAAGGGACGCGGTCCGCACTCAACGCGACCTCGATCGCCGAATCGAAGGACGTAGGCGCGGCTTTTGCCTTCTCTCGCAAGCTCGGCCAACGTGTCCTTTCGTTCGACGTGGTCGGCGGCAAGATCGTCGACCGTCGAACGGGCAGCACTTGGAACATCTTCGGTCGCGCCACTTCGGGTTCGCTGGAAGGGGAGAAGCTCGCGCCGGCCGACGCGCACGACTCTTTCTGGTTCGACTGGGCGGCGTTCCATCCCAACACCCAGGTCTGGGAGGGATGAGATGGCGCGGCGCCCCCACGACGACTTCCTGGCGGCGACGCTTCCCGCCCTCGACCTCGTGTACAACCTCGCGCGCCGGATGGTGGGGGGGTCGGTGGAGGTCGAAGACCTCGTCCAGGAGACCTACACGCGCGCGTTCCAGGCGTGGTCCGATGGCCGCAAGCCACGCAAGGTCGAACCCTGGATCGCCACGATCTGTCTCAACGCGGGCCGGAGCTGGCTCCGGCGCTCGTCGCACTGGCGTGAGATACCGACCGAGCACGATCAGTCGATGGCCGACGTGACGGACGTCGAGGAGGAGGCGATCGACAGGGTCAGGCGCACCCAGATCGACCGGGCGCTCTGGAAGCTTCCGGAGGAGCAACGCGTCGCGATCTCGCTGATGGACCTGTGCGGTTTCACGGCCTCCGAGGTGGCTCGCATGACGGGTTCGCCCCGGGGGACGGTGCTGGCGCGTGTGCACCGCGGCCGCAAGAAGCTCGCGGTCTTGCTCGAGAGGAAGGAGATCCGTCTTGAGCCATGACCCCGAGCGCAGCGCGGCGGAATACCTGGGCGGGAGCATGTCGCGCCGGCGCCGTCGTTCGTTCGAGGCCCACATCCTCGAGTGCGAGGACTGCTGGAGCGAGCTCGAGCTCGGCCGCAGTGGCCGCACGGTGGCGGAGGCCGGCAGGGAGCTAGCACCACAGTTCCTGAGGGAGCGGGTGAGGGCTTCGGTGGAGGCACTCGAGTCACGCCCCCACCGTCTTCGCTGGCGGATGTCGGCGGGGCTCGTCGTGGTTGCGGCGGTGGCGCTGTCGGCTGTGCTCTGGATCGCCGATGGGGGACAGCCTCCCGCGATCGATGCGATCCTGGCCGACTTCCACGGCCAGGCCCCACTGTCGGCGGGGGCCCCCGCGCGCCTGCCCGATCGCCTCGGGGACCTTCGCCTGGTCGAGGTCAGGGCCGGGGATGCCGCCGGCCTCCCGGTGGTCGAACACACGTACGAGGACGCCGCGGGCCACGTCGTGAGCGTGTACCAGTCCGAGGCCCGCTTCCCCGTCGCCCAGGGGGCAGATCACTCGGCGCGGGCGCCCACCTGGACGGCGCGGCCCGAGGGGACGGTGATGTTCTGCTCCGATTCACCGATCCCGTCGCTGGTCGTCGGCGACGACCGCCGCGAGGTCATCATGGCCGCGACCGAGCTCGACCTCCGGTGAGCGCGACCGGCGCCGAATCTCGAGTCGGACGGGGGGCCGTGGCG
>JBOGWZ010000002.1:0-35044 GCA_050694075.1 Actinomycetota bacterium
TGCGCACCCGAGAGCCCTTCGCACCTACGCAGGCCCCGACGGGATCCACGTTCTTGTCGTTCGAGACGACGGCGATCTTCGACCGATGGCCCGGCTCGCGGGCGACCGCCTTGATCTCGACCACGCCGTCGAGGATCTCGGGGACCTCGAGCTCGAAGAGCCGCTTGATCAGCCCGGGATGCGTGCGCGAGACGATGATCTGCGGGCCGCGCGCGGATCTACGGACCTCCACGATGTATGCCTTGGCGCGCATTCCGTGCTCGTAGCGTTCGTGAGGGATCTGTTCCGCCGGGGGCATGAGAGCCTCGGTCTTGCCGAGGTCGAGGATCGTGTACCGGTGGTCGTGTTGCTGCACGATTCCGGTGACGATGTCGCCTTCTCGTCCCGAGTATTCGCCGAACGTGAGGTCGCGCTCCGCCTCTCTCAGCTTTTGTCTGATCACCTGTGCGGCGGTGTGCGCAGCCACGCGCCCGAAGTCCTGCGGCGTGTCCTCTCGCTCCTTCAAGACCGTCTTTTCCTCAGTCTCCGGATCGATCTCGACGTCCTGGGCGTAGATCGTGACGTCTCCACTCTCTCGGTCGACGACGGCACGTGCATCCTGTGTTTCCGGGTCGGCGTTGGTCATCCGCAGGTATGCGGATGCAAGCGCCTTCTCGATGGCCTCCAACAGCGTCTCGAACGAGATCCCGCGGTCGCGCTCGACCTCGCGCAGCGAATCCATAGGGATCTTCATCGTCTCTTCCTCACTTCCACTCGAACACTGTTCTGGCCATCTTGATCTGCCCGTACGGGATCTCTACGTCTCCCCGCGCCGTTCTCACGAGGACTCGATCCGCCGACGTGCGCGCGATGACGCCTTCGATCCGGTGGCCCTCCTCCACGAGCGGTTCGCTCGTCTTCACGACGACCGCCTTGCCCACCGACAGAGCGAAGTGGTCCGGCTCCCGAAGGGACCGCTCGATCCCCGGAGAGCTCACCTCGAGGGTGTAGCGCCCGGCGATGGGATCACGCAGGTCGAGCCCTCGGGAGATCTCCTCCGAGACCTCGGCCACGGTGTCGAGGTCGATTCCGTCGTCGGAGTCCACGTAGATACGGACGACCTTCCGGCCGGTGGATCCCCCCAGCTCGACGTCCCACAACCTCAGGGCGCGACGTCGGGCGACCGCCTCGGCGAGGTCTCGGACCTCCTCGAGCGCGCCCATGTCCCCCTCCACAACGATGAAGCCCCTCGTCGAGGGGCTTCGGTGCAAAACTCTGTCCTAAAGCCCGGCCACCGAAGCAAAAGCCCTGCTCAGAGGCCGAATATCGAGTGTATCACGGGGGCCGGGCGGGCTCGTTAGAGTGCCGTCGATGGCCAAGCGAGCACGCAAGCGCCGCACGAGGCGCAAGCGCAAGGCGAACCACGGCAAGCGCCCGAACGCGGGCCGCCGCCACTAACGACGTTCTGTCTTTTACATCCCGGTACTTTCCTCGCCCGCGCGTAGGGATCAAAAGACGTCCCTCCACGCGGCGAACGTTCTGAACCCCCTGTCCCGGCCGAAAACTACCGGGATGTGCAGACAAAAGGGCGGGCCTCATCCACTCCGTCCCCTGACGATCTCGACCTCGCCCTCGCCCTCCTCGCCGCGGGCGCGGATCTCGTCCGCGATCCGCTGCGCCTCCTCGAGCAGGGACTCCACGAGGCGATCGTGAGGGACCCAGCCGATCTGCTTTCCCTTCGAGAAGAGGAGGCCGCGCCCGGGTCCCGCGGCGATGCCGATGTCGGCATCGCGCGCCTCGCCCGGGCCGTTCACTTCGCACCCCATCACCGCGATCTGCATCGGGGGCAGGTCCATCTTCTCGATGGCCGCTTCGACCTCCTCGGCGAGTGCGAACACGTCGAGCTCGGCCCGCCCACAAGAAGGGCACGCCACGAGATCGAAGGTGTCCTCGCGCAGTCCCAACGCGTTGAGGATCTGCTTTCCGAGCTTCACCTCCTCCACCGGATCCGCGGTCAGAGAGACGCGGATGGTGTCGCCGATCCCTTCGGCTAGGAGCGTCCCGATCCCTATCGCCGATTTCACTACGCCCTGCTTGGGGGTGCCGGCCTCCGTCACCCCGAGGTGGAACGGCGCATCGGTCGCCTCGGCCAGCAGTCGGTAGGCCGAGACCATCTCGCTCACGTTCTGGTGCTTGACCGACACCTTGTATTCCGTGAAGCCGTGCTCCTCCAACAAGGAGATCTCCTGCATCGCGCTCTCGACCAGCGCCTCCGCGGTCGGACGTCCGTACTTCTTCACGAGCTTCTTGTCGAGCGAGCCTGCGTTGACCCCGATTCGGATCGGTATCCCTCTGTCCTTGCATCCCTGAAGGACGTCGGCGACATGCTTGGGGTTGCGCATGTTGCCCGGGTTGATGCGAAGCCCGTGCACCCCGGCCTCGATCGCGAGCATCGCCAGCCTCACGGAGAAGTGGATGTCGGCGATGATCGGAACGCCCCCCTCTTTGACGATCTCGGGGAGCGCCCGAGCGTCCTCCTCATGCGGCACGGCGACGCGCACGATGTCGGCCCCTTGCGTGGCGAGCTCGTGGACCTGGATCAGCGTGGCCTCGACGTTCTCGGTCTTGGTGGTGGTCATCGACTGGATCGACACCGGGGCGTCGCCGCCGACGGCCACCCGACCGACCTGGATCTGGCGGGTCTTCCGGCGCGCGTACATCACACTTCAGTGTAGTGGGGGCTGCACGGGCTACCCTCCGAGGCAGCCCCTAGGGACGACGCAGCATCGTGAGGCGGCCGAACCTCCTGGCGGCCGGATCCGTCTCGCAATTGCTCTCGATCTCGCCCGCGCAGGAGTCTTCCCCGTCCCCACCGTTCAGCGTGTCCGATCCGCCCCCACCGAAGAGAGCGTCGTTGCCGGCGCCCCCATCAAGGGTGTCGTTGCCGCCAAGACCGACGAGGATGTTGGGACCCGAGTCACCCGTCAGGGTGTCGGCGCTTTGCGAGCCCGAGAGGTTCTCCACGTTAGTCAAGGTGTCGTTTCCCTCCCCGGTCGCGGTGCCCGAGGCCAAACTCGCGGTGATTCCCGACTGAGACGAGTCGTAGAACACGGTGTCGAAGCCGGTGCCGCCGTCGACATCGTCGTTGCCCCTCCACGGCAGCAGCGCGTTGTCCGCGGCGTCCCCGGTGATCGAGTCCGCATGCCTGGAGCCGAAGACGCCGTCGATGTTCGTCAGCGTGTCGTTGCCCTCACCGCTGGCGGTTCCCGCCTGGAGGTCCACCGTGACGCCTCGGTCCGCCTCGTCGTAGAGGACGGCAACCGGCTCGGCGCTCCCGCGGAACGAATCGGCCCCCGGTCCGCCGCGCAGTCCGTCGAACAGAACGCGGTCGGGATCCCCTCCCGCCCCGGCGTCGATCGCGTCGTCGCCGGCTTCCCCGGACAGAAGGTTCGGCTTGCCGTTACCGGTGATGTCGTCATCATGTGCAGATCCGAAGACCGCCCCGACGCTTCGGATCTCGTCGGCTCCCTCGCCCTCCGCCGTACCGGCAGCGAGGTTCACGGTCACTCCGCGCCCCGAGTCGGAGTAGATGACCGCATCGAAGCGCCCCTTCCCCCCGTTGAGAACGTCGCCTCCCGGGCCGCCGAACAGGCCGTCCTCCGCGGAACCGCCCACGAGGCGATCGTTGCCGGCGTCGCCGAGCAGTACGTCGGATCCGCCACCACCCTTGAGACGGTCGTCACCCCCGCCCCCGAAGACTTCGTCCCTACCGTCCCCAGCGCATACGAGGTCGTTGCCGTCGCGGGCATTGATCGTGTCGTTTCCCCCCTTGCCGACTATCACATCCCGTCGCGCCGTCCCCTCCAGGTCGTCGTTTCCGGCGGTGCCGACGACCGTCGCCGCCCGGCCGAAGCACATCGGTGCGGCTTGGGCGGCCGGAAGGACCCCCGCCGAGAGAACACAAACCGACAAACCCGTCACCAGAGCGAACGGGCGTGATCGCATGAAGCCCCCTTTGTCGCAGTTGTGGTTCATGAGATGTTCGCGGAAACCCTCGCCCGCAACAAGGGGGGACGATAGTGCGAGCCGGTGGGCCTAGAAGGGGACCCTGATCGGCCTGGCGAGATCCAGATAGAGAACCGTGATGAACAACACGATGAAAAACGAGATCACCGCGGCCGCAATCGGGATCAGTTTGCGGACGTCCACGGCTCTCCCCGTGGCGGCCTCGTAGGCAACCACCGCCAGATGGCCCCCATCGAGCGGGGGCAGGGGCAGAAGATTCATGATCCCGACGAAGATCGTGAAGTACACGATCAGTTGGACGAAGTCGAGGTAGCGACCACGCTCAACGCTCTCACCTGCGATGCGGCCGGCCCCCACGAGTCCCACCGGGCCCGAAGCCCCCCTCTCGCCCTCGCCCTGCAGCGAGTCCCATAGCTCTCCGTTGAAGACCGGTGCGAAGACATCGTCGATGCCGGTGACGGATGCCTTGGTGATGAACCAGGTCACGTCGGCCGAGGTCGTGATCGCTCCGCCCAGCCCCTCCGTCTCGAAGCGAGGCTCGGGAGACACGCCGAGGAATCCCCCAAGGGTCTGGCCCTCTTCGAGAGGCGGGACCGGGTCTCCCGGAGCCACGTACTCGATCACCTCGCCGCGTCGGTTGAACACGGCTTGGCCCAGCAGGACCGTGATGTCTCTGACGTTGCCGTCGCGCTCGATCGTGAAGCGGGCCGTCTCGTCCCCGTGCGCCTTGATGTAGGCGGTTATTCGGGCCCACGAAGAAGTCCGTACGCCACCCACGCCCACGATCCGATCGCCCGGTTCGAGACCGAAGCTCGCCGCAGGCGTCGCGGTTCCCTGAATACGCTCGTGGACGCCGGCGATCTCGTTGCTCGGGTCGTCGGTTGGGAAGCCGATCGTCATCGCCGCTATCACCAGGACGACGAAGGCAACGATCCAATGGGTAGCCGAGCCGGCGGCAAGAAGGATCGCCCTCTGCCACTTGGGCTTGTTGGGGTAGGAGCGCGACTCGTCCTCCGGCGCGATCTCCTCGTAGGGGCTCATGCCGATGATCTTCACGAAACCTCCGAGGGGAAAGGCCTTTACCCCGTACTCGGTCTCACCCCGATTGAAAGACCACAGCGTCGGTCCGAACCCGACGAAGAACTTCGTCGCCTTGAAGCCGAAGGCCTTGGCCACGACGAAGTGCCCGGACTCGTGGACCATGACCACCACGAGGATGGCCGCGATGAACAGCAGTATTCCGAAGTTCACGAAGATCCCTCGTCGGCCAGCGAAACAACTCGGCGCGCGTGTTCTCTCGCCCACTCGTCGGCCTCCAGCACCGTCTCCAGATCGTGGGCGGGCGACGGGTCGTGTGCCGCGAGAGCTTCCTCTATGACACCCGTTATCGCCGCGAACGAGATCGTTCGGTCCAGGAACGCCCGCACCGCCACCTCGTTGGCCGCGTTAAGCACGGCCGGATAGGTCTGAGCTTTCCCACCTGCCTCGTACGCGAGATCCACAGCCGGGAACCGGGCGCGGTCTACCGGCTCGAACTCCAGAGCGGGCAGAGTTTCGAGATCGAGCGGCGGCACCGAGGATTCCGAGCCTCCCGGCGCCGTGAGCGCCGCCTGTATCGGGATACGCATGTCGGTGGGGGCAGCCTGAAGGATCAAGGACGAGTCGCGGAGCTCCACGATCCCGTGCACGATGCTCTGTGGGTGGACCACCACGCCGATGCGCTCGTAGTCGAACCCGAACAGGTGATGCGCCTCGACCACTTCGAGTCCCTTGTTCATCATCGTGGCCGAGTCAACCGTGATCTTCTCCCCCATGTTCCAGGTCGGGTGGGCCAGCGCCTCCTCTACGGTGACCGATGAGAGATCCGGTCGCGACCTGAAAGGGCCCCCGGACGCGGTGAGAATGATCCTCTCGACCGATTCCCGATCGCGCCCCTGAAGGCACTGGGCGATGGCCGCGTGCTCGGAGTCCACAGGTACGATCCGCCCGCCACCCGCGGCCGCCGCGGCGACGCACACCTCACCTCCCGCCACGAGGCTCTCCTTGTTGGCGAGGGCCACCGTCTTTCCCATGCCAAGCGCGGCCACCGTCGCCCGGAGCCCTGCGGCGCCGACGATCGCGTTGAGCACCACGTCGACCTCCGCACGCGTCGCGATCTCCATCGCCGCGTGGGATCCGAGGCCGCTGTGGGTGACGCCGAATTCCTCGACTTGGCGTCTCAGCCCGTCGGCATCACGTCCGGCGACGAGACCCACCACCGTGAACAGCTTGGGGTGCGAGCGCACGATGTCGAGGGCCTGCCGCCCGATCGAGCCGGTGGATCCGAGGATCGCTATGCGGCGCGCGCTGCTCACCGATCCACGATATCGCCGGGCCACGTGAAGTGTCCCAGCAGGTGACCTTGGTGATGTTCAGACGAGCGAAAAGCAAGCGTCGCAAGGCCGCAGCGGAGGAGCGCACCCGGAGGGTGCGTGACGGAGCGAGAACGCAGCGAGGCGCAGACTTTTCGCCGTCTGAACGCGCCAAATGTCCCCTGTCGGGGCACAACCTAGAAGACGGCGAAGCGCAGATAGACGAACACGGCCGGCGCGCAGAACACGATGGCGTCGAGTCGGTCGAGCAGACCGCCATGGCCGGGGAGCAGCGTTCCCGAATCCTTGATCCCGATCTCCCGCTTGAACATCGACTCGGTGAGGTCGCCGACCGGAGCGAGCAGCCCGCATATGGCTCCGATCGCGAGTCCGTCCGCGGAGGAGATCTCGTTGAGCAGCGTTCCGGCCACCGCTCCACCCGCCACCGCGAGCACGAGACCACCGGCGAAGCCTTCCCACGACTTGGCCGGCGAAATGGAAGGAGCCAGCTTGTGTCTTCCGACCGACGTGCCCACGAAGAACGCGCCGATGTCGTCGAGGGCCGCCACGAGCACGAACGCAATCAACAGTTCGAGGCCACCCGGATCGAGCATCATGATGAGCGTCGCGGCAGCTCCTCCCCCGCCGATCCACGCGACGCCCAGCACCGTCCACGCGGCGTCGTCGAACGGCGTGGTTCCACGATCGGGTCGCAGCGCGAGCAGTAAGGCGCCGGCGACGGTCCCGGCCAGGACGGCGGGAAGGATCGCCGGACGTTCTGCATAGGCCGTGATCATCAGACCCAAGCCGCCCGCGAGACCGAACGCAACGTTCGGACGATGTCCCGCGCGCGTGAGCGCTTGCAGCATCTCGAACAGAGAGACCGACACGACCACGACGATCAGAACGAAGAATCCCGGCCGGCCGAGCGCGTAGAAGACTGCGACCAGGGCCAGCAGGACGATCGCCGTCAGCACGGCCTCCATCAAAGAGCGGCCGGGGGGCGGAGCCGGCCGGGACGCCGTCGTTCCCTCGCCTGATGGGCGGCTCACACTTCGGAAAGCTCCGCTTCCTTGCGCTCAAGGTTGTCGTCGACCTGCCCCACGTACCTGTCGGTGAGCTTCTGGAGCTCGTTCTCGGCCCCCCGCTCCTCGTCCTCCGACAGGGTGTGGTCCTTCTTCATGCGTTCTAGGTCGTGCTTCGCGTGCTTGCGGATATTGCGCACCGCGACCCTTCCCTCCTCCGCGCGCACGTGCGCGACCTTGACCAGCTCCTTGCGCCGCTCCTCGGTGAGTTGCGGCACCGCGAGGCGTATCACCTGGCCATCGTTGTTCGGGGTTATCCCGAGGTCCGAGGCAAGGATGGCCTTCTCGATCGCGGAGATCGAGTTCGGGTCGTAGGGGGAGACCACCATCAGACGGGACTCGGGCACGGACACGTTCGCGATCTGGTTGAGAGGTACCTTTGTGCCGTAGTAGTCGACGGTCACGCGGTTCAGCAGCGTTGGGTTCGCCCGTCCCGACCGGATGGTGGACAACTCCTCGAGGTTGACCGAGACCGCCTTCTTCATCTTCTCCTCGGCCTCGCGCAATACCTGGTCTTTGTTCTCCGCCACGCGGGCCCCCTACGCGTCCGAGTGAACCAGCGTGCCGACCTCTTCCCCGGAGAGGATCCGGACGAGGTTCCCCGCCTTCATGTTGAAGACCACGATGGGGAGGCGGTTATCCATACACATCGATATCGCGGTGGAGTCCATGACCTTTAGGCCCCGGTTGAGGACCTCGATGTACGGAAGCGAGCTGAACATGCGAGCGTCGCGGTTGACCAGAGGATCCGAGTCGTAAACGCCCTCAACCCGCGTTCCCTTGAGGATCGCCTCTGCTCCCATCTCCAGTGCCCTAAGCGCTGCGCTCGTGTCGGTCGAGAAGTAGGGGTTACCGGTGCCACCGGCGAAGATCACCACTCTTCCCTTCTCGAGATGACGGATCGCCCGGCGGCGGATGTAGGGCTCGGCCAGTTCCTGCATCCAGATCGCGGTCTGCACGCGCGTCTGAACGCCCTCCTTCTCGAGCGCGTCCTGCAGCGAGAGGGAGTTGATCACAGTGGCCAGCATGCCCATGTAGTCGGCCGTCGTCCGGTCGGTGCCCTGCGCGGAGGCCGAAAGGCCCCGGATGATGTTCCCTCCGCCTACCACGATCCCCAACTCGGCACCGAGATTCTTGGCCTCGGCCACCTGGCGCGCTATCGACGCAACAACGCGCGGGTCGATGCCGAAACCATGCTGTGGGTCCGCGAAGGCCTCGCCGGACAGCTTGAGGAGAACCCTTCTGTACTTGAGCTCAGACTGGATCCTCCCGTCCACGGTCGCTCCTATCTGATCTCGCCGACCTGGATGCGACAAAACGCCCCGACGGAGATGTTCTCACCCATCTGAGCCTTCGCGTTGTCCAGGAGCTGGGCGATCGTCGTCGCCTTGTCCTCGGCCTGGATCCAGACTTGGTCCAGCAGCACGCGCTCCTTGTAGAACGCCTCGAGCTTTCCCTGCACGATCTTCTCGATGACGTTCTCGGGCTTGCCCGTGTCGCGGGCCTGTTTCGCGTAGATCTCGCACTCGGAATCGATGATGTCCTGAGGGACTTCGTCGCGCGTCGTCCAGTCCGGACGGGAGAAGCTGACGTGCATGGCGATCTGTCGCGCCAGCTTCTCGAACGCCTCGGTCTTCGCCACGAAATCGGTCTCGCAGTTCAGCTCCAACAGCACCCCGAGCTTCGGCGGGTAACCGGGCTGCGGCCGGTGGAGGTATGTGTAGACGATCCCCTCGCCGGTAGACCGTCCGGTGCGTTTCGCCGCGTCCGCGACGCCCTTCTCGCGCAGTATCCGGATCGCACCCTGGAGGTCGCCCCCCGACTCGGCGAGGGCCTGTTTGCAATCCATGATCCCGGCTCCGGTCGCGTCCCGGAGGGCCTTTACATCGCTAGCGCTTATCCCCGCCATCGGTTCCTTCCTGCTGCTCGCCAGCCTTTTTCACCTCGGGGGCCGGAGCTTCCGCGTCGGCCCCCTCGGCCTTGCGCCGCTCCTCTTCCTCCTCACGCTCGAGCTCGAGCTCCCACTCGGCCTTCGGCTGGGCGGCCGCGCCGGGGAGCACCTCGGGCTCGGGAGTGATCTCGGCCTCCTCCATCGCCGCCTCGGTCTCCGGTGGCCGCAGCGACCTCCCCTCGATGGAGGCATCGGCCACGATGCGGGCAAGCAACGCCCCGGCCCGGATCGCGTCGTCGTTGCCGGGGATCGGGTAATCGACCTCGTCGGGGTCGCAGTTGGTATCCACCACCGCAACGATGGGGATACCGAGCTTGCGAGCCTCCCTCACTGCGATCTCCTCTTTCTTGGTGTCCAGGATGAAGACCGCTTCCGGCAGCTTGTCCAGATCTCTAAGTCCCACGAGGTTGCGCTGAAGCTTCTCGAACTCGTGATTGAGCTTCAGGGCCTCCTTCTTGGGGATGCCCTCGAGCGCCCCCGTGGAGACCATCTCCTCGAGCTCTCTCATCCGCTTGATCCGATCGTGGATGGTTCTGAAGTTTGTGAGCATCCCTCCGAGCCAGCGGAAGTTGACGTAAGGCATCCGCGAGCGTTCCGCCTGCTCCTTGACCACGTCCTGAAGCTGCCGCTTGGTGGCCACGAACAGAACCACGCCCCCACGGGCCACCGCGTCGCGCACGAAGGTATAGGCGCGCTCGATCCCGGTCATCGTCTGCTGCAGATCCAGGATGTAGATGCCGTTGCGCTCGGTGAAGATGAACCGCTTCATCTTCGGGTTCCAGCGCCGGGTCTGATGGCCGAAGTGAACCCCGGCCTCCAGAAGCTGTCGCAACGTCACGACAGGCATTGCCTTACTACCTCCTTCGGTTGCGCCGGCCAGCGACCGGCTTCCTCCGCCCGTCGTCCGCTCCGGGTTCACCGGAGACCGAAGCCCGGCACGGCCGTCGCAGGCCGCGCGGGGAGACGAGCGTGTGATCTATGGAGCGCCGGACAGGCTATCACGGTGCCTGCGTCGCCGGCCCACTACTCGGTTGCTTCCTTGATCTTTCCCCGCAAAACGAGCACGGCTTTGGTGTGCATCTGGCAGACCCGCGACTCGGTGACACCGAGCACCTGGCCGATCTCGGCCAGCGTCAATCCTTCGTAGTAGTAGAGCGTGATCACGATCTTCTCTCGTTCGGGCAGCCGGTTGATCGTTTCCGCAAGGATGACCTTCATCTCTTCGGCCTCGACCGTTTCCAAGGGTCCCGCCGTCTTGGTGTCCTCCAGCGTCTCGACGAGCGCTAGACGGTCGCCTCTCTCGCCTTCGGACATGAGCTCGTCGAGCGCAACGAGCGACACCGTCGAGAGCTGGGTGTAGATGTTGTTCAGCTCCTCGATGCTGACGCCGAGCTCTTCCGCGATCTCCGGATCGGATGGAGGGCGCTTCAGCTTGTTCTCGAGATTCGTGTAGGCCTTCTCGATCTCTCGCGCCTTGAAGCGCACGGAGCGAGGAACCCAGTCGATGGCCCGAAGCTCGTCGATGATGGCCCCGCGGATCCGGCTGATCGCATAGGTCTCGAACTTGATGCCGCGTTTCTGGTCAAACTTGTCGATCGCGTCGATCAGGCCAAAGATCCCATAGGAGATGAGGTCGGCCTGCTCGATGTTGGCCGGCAACCCGATCGCCACTCGGCCGGCGACGTACTTGACCAGCGGGGAGTAGTGCAGGATCAGGGCGTCGCGAGCCTTGCCGGTTCCGGTCTTCTTGTAGTCGTTCCACGCCTCCAGGACCGCGTCCGCCCCGCCCTCTTCCAGGGCCGAGCGGCCTATCGGACCCTCACGCTCGGGGGTGGCTTCTCTCATATACGGCTCTCAGACGTTCGGTGGAAACATGCGTGTAGATCTGCGTGGTGGCAAGACTCTCATGGCCCAAAAGCTCCTGTACAGACCTTAAGTCTGCCCCACCATCGAGCAGATGCGTTGCGAAGGAGTGCCTCAGGACGTGGGGGCTCACGGGTCGCCCGCCTTCCCCCCTCAGGTACTTCTGGGTCATGGCTCGTACGCTTCGCGGTGAGATCCGCGCGCCACGCGTGTTGAAGAACAGTGCTTGCGGTTCCTGAGGGTTGCTCGTCTTCTCCATGAACCCGGCGCGCGCTTCTCGCAGGTAGGCACGGATGGCGCGACTCGCCGGTTCGCTGAGCGGCACGAGCCGTTCCTTCCGTCCCTTGCCCACTACCCGAACGGTTCCGCCGGCAAGATCGAGCTCGTCGAGATCGAGCCCGCACAACTCGGAGACGCGCAGGCCCGACCCGTAGAGGACCTCGAGGAGCGCTCGATCCCTGAGGCCGATCGGGTCGTCGTCCGGGGGCAGCTCGCACAGCCTCACCGCTTCCGCGACCTTGAGCAGACGCGGAAGCGTGCGCCGAAGCGTGGGGGCCGAGATCTCCGCTGCCGGATTGGCCGGGATCAAGCCCCTTCGGGCGGCCCACGTCAGCAACGATCGGAGCGCGCTCGTCTTGCGGGCGATCGTGCGGCGGGCGAGTTTGCGCTCCGCGAGGTACGCGATGAAACGGCGCGCGAGCCTGCGGTCGATGTCACCGAGGGCGGCGAGGTGGGATCGAGACGTCCACTCGACGAACTGTTCGAGGTCCGAGCGATAGGCGGCGATGGTGTGCGTGGACAGGTCGCGCTCGGCCGCAAGGGCGCGGAGGTACGCGTCCACCGCGCCTGCGATCGTCTTCGTGGAGGACATGGCGGCTCCCAGACCGTTCGAGTCGTTGGTAAAGGATGGGAAAGGCTGTTGCTTCTGTCAACTATAGTGACTCGAACCCCGAACGTAACCCCCGGGTCCGCGTCGTGCCAGGCCCCGCACCTCCAGCGCCGCCAGTGCCGCCGACAACCGGCCCGGCTTGAACTCGAATCGGGCCGCCAGTGCATCGGGAGCGACCGGCGCGTCGTCCAACGCTCCGAGCACCGCGGCCTCGACCTCGTCGAGCTCGGGGGCAACCTCGGTCGCCCCGCGGTCGCGCCACACGAGCGACGGAGCGAGGTCTTCGAGCACGTGCTCGACCCCGGTTACGAGCGCCGCCTGTCCTCGACGGATCAGCTCGTTGGGGCCCTCTGCCATCGGGTTGCGCGCGCTCCCGGGCACGGCATAGACGTTGCGGTTCGCGTCCAGCGCCAGGCGCGCGGTGACGAGCGCGCCCGACCGGATCGTGCCCTCTATCACCACCACCCCCACCGACAGCCCCGCGATGATGCGGTTGCGGAGCGGAAAGTAACGCTTCAGCGGCGGCGTTCGGTCCGGATATTCAGTGATGAGCGTTCCGCGCTTCGCGATGACGCGCTTGAGCTCTGCATTGCGCGCCGGGTAGTCCACGTCGAGCCCGCATCCCAGCACGGCGACGGTCCGGCCGCCCGCGTGGAGCGCGGCCCGATGCGCGGCCGCATCGATGCCCACCGCCATCCCCGAAACCACAACGAAACCCGCCTCCGCCAGCCCCCTCGAGATGCGGCCGGCAACCTCGAGGCCCGAGTAGGTGGGGCGGCGGGTGCCGACGATCGCGACATGCACGGCGCCGGGGTCGAGCGCCATCCCTTCCGCAAACAGGTGGCTCGGCGGAGCGTGAGGGTGGAGCTCGTCGAGCAACCGAGGCCATTCCGGATCGTCGCACCGAATCACCCGAGACACGAGGCGGCCTCCTGTACCTGCGCTCGGAACATCAGCGCCTCGTTGAGATGCTCGTCACCGATCTCAGGCTCCCCCTCCAGGTCCGCGATCGTGCGCGCCACGCGCAGCACGCGGTCCACACCGCGGCCCGACAGCATCAACGCATCGATCGCACCCTCGAGGGCGCGGTGCGCGTCCACGCTGGGTCGCAGGGCCGCGTCGAGCTCGGCCTTGCGGGCCGAGGAATTAGTCGTCACCGGAGACCCGTAACGCTCGACCTGGACGGCGCGGCCCCGTTCGACGCGACCTCTGATGGTGGCGGACGTCTCTCCCTCCGGCTGCCCCAACAGCTCGCGCTTGGTGAGTCGCGCCATGCTCACCTGCATGTCGAAACGATCGAGCAGTGGACCCGACAGACGCGCGTTGTAGAGCTGGAGCTGATGGCCCGAGCACCGGCACGCGCGGGGGCCGTCGCCGAGGTATCCACAGGGACACGGGTTCATCGCCGCGATCAGCGCGAACCTGCACGGATAGGCGATGGACCCACCGCTCCGTGCGATCCGGACCGTTCCGTCCTCCAGCGGCGCGCGCAGACTGTCGAGCACGCTCGGCCGGTACAGCCCCAGCTCGTCGAGGAACAACGAGCCGTTGTGCGCGAGAGACACTTCGCCGGGCCGGGCCACTCCCGAGCCTCCTCCGATGAGCCCGGCCACCGTGATGTTGTGGTGCGGCACGCGAAACGGTCTCGTCGTTACCAGCGCCGCCCTCTCGATCAGCAGTCCGGCCACCGAGTGGATACGCGTGACTTCGAGCGACTCCTCGAGGGACATGCGCGGAAGGATGCCCGGCAGCCGCCGGGCGAGCATCGTCTTTCCCGAGCCCGGCGGACCGATGAGCAACAGGTTGTGCCCGCCCGCGGCCGCGATCTCGAGCGCGCGCTTGGCGGTCGGATGGCCCCGGACCTCGCGCATGTCCTCGACACTGGGTCCCGAGAGATCCGCTCGCGTTTCGACCGGCGACGGCTCCCAGGTTCTCTGAACCCACGCGATGCAGTCCTTCAGCGTGGACACGGGAACGACGTCGAGGCCGCTCACGAGTGCGGCTTCCGGCGCGTTCCCGGCGGGACAGATGAGCCCCTTGCGACCCGCCTGATGCGCGCCGATCGCGGCGGCCAGCGCGCCCCGGACCGGACGCACGGCGCCGTCCAGGGCCAGCTCCCCTATCGCGACGTAGCCCTCGAGCGCCGAGTCATCGACGTGCTCCTCCTCCGAAAGGATCCCCAGGGCGAGCGCGAGATCGAAGTGAGTGCCTTCCTTGCGCAGAGCGCCCGGCGCGAGGTTCGCAACGATGCGACGGTGCGGCCACCGGAAGCCCGACGTCTCCATGGCGGAGCGCGTTCGCTGCTCCGCTTCCTTCACCGAGCGGGCCGGCAAACCGACGATCGCGCAGCCCGGCATACCCCCGCTCACCGACACCTCGACCTCGACGAGGCGTGCCTCGGTGCCTATGAGCGCGATCGACTCTGTTGTGGCCGACACGGAACCGTCCCGTCCCGGCCTCCGGGAAGCGCGGCGACTCTGAGCTTAGAAGGAGGGTGTGACAGGTACCGACCCCCGTTGGGTCGGCCATGAGGACCGTCGGGCATGGCTCATCGAAGAAGCTCCGCAAGGCAAGACGACGGTGGAGCAGCCGCGCAACTCTCCTCAGTCCGAAGACGATCGAGCACCACCTTCGCAACGCGTACCGCAAGCTCGGAATCAATTCGCGCGACGCCCTCTTCGAGGTCCTAAAGCAGGCGCGCTGACCCTGTCGCAAGATCCCCGGTCCGCCCCGGCCTCCGCGAAGCGCGGCGGATCAGTGATTATCCTCGTGCCTAGGGCTTGCTCACCACTATCGTCGAACCATCCGAGTCCCCATCCGGGTCGTGGTTGAGGGACTGGTCCTCGACCAGCGAGGCGTGCACTAGATCGAGCACTCCCATCGAGAGGCTAGACGTACTCTTCTTCACCGATGCCGCCACCGAGCAGGTGCCCGCCGCGCCGGTCGTGCAGGTGCCGAGTTCGCCGTTGCTCCACACGACCGTGACGCCGACCCCGGACACAAGGCCCTCGGCGTTGTCGTGGACCGTGATGGTTACTGTCGCCGTCCACATGCTCTTGTTGCCGGCCGACGAACCGTCGAGGTCGCCCACGTGCACGCTCGTCACCGGAGGCGGATCGAGAGTGGTGGCCGAGAGAATGTTCGAGGGCGCTGAGTCGCCGCCGGCGTTGCTCGCGATCACCCGGTAGTAGTAGGCCGTGCTCGGGTCGAGGCCCGTGTTCGAGAATGTCGTATCGTCGGCGGCGTTCATCCCCACCGGGGTCCACCCGGTGTCCCCGTCGGCCGAGCGCTCGACGTTGTACTCGCTCTCCCCCGCCACGTCGGACCACACCAGGTCTATCTGCGTGTGCGAGGCGGCGGTGGCGGATTGAAGCACGGGCGCGTCGGGTGCGGGAGGCGGTGGTGGAGGCGGCCCCAGCGACGCGATCGCCTCCGCGAGGTTCAGGCGTCCGTCGGTCACGACCTTCCCCGTCAGCGACGTAAGGACATCAACATTGTCGAAGATCGCATCGCGCACCTGCGTCCACGACAGCGATCCGTCCGCCGCCCACAGCAGGGCCGCGGCCCCCGCCACGTGCGGGGTCGCCATCGAGGTGCCGCTGAATGAGTCGTAGCCCCCGTTGCGCACCGTGGACAAGATTCCCACCCCCGGGGCGCCGAGATCCACGGAGTTCGGCCCGTAGTTCGAGAAGCTCGCGAGCCCGTCGGACTGGGTCGTCGCCGCGACCGAGATGATGTTGTCGAGGTTGTAGGACGACGGGTAGTGGGGCGACGAGTCGGTGTTGTCGCCGTCGTTGCCGGCCGCCGCCACGAACAAGTCCCCCGAGGTACGCGCCCGGTTGATCGCATCGAAGAGCGCCGTGGAGAAGCCGCCTCCGCCCCACGAGTTGCTGGTGAGGTGCACGCCCTCGTCCGTCGCGTAATCGAGGCACTCGATGGCGTCGGACGTGAAGCCCGATCCGCGTCGGTCCAGGAACTTGAGCGCCATGATGGAGACGTCCCAGTTGACCCCTGCGACCCCGACGCCGTTGTCTCCCGCCGCCCCGATCGTGCCGGCGACGTGGGTACCGTGGTCGTTGTCGTCGTTCGGGTCGCCGGTGCCCCTGATGCAGTTGATCCCGTGGACGTCGTCTACGTAGCCATTGCCGTCCTCGTCGACGCCGTTGACGGTGGGATCGCCGGGGTTGGTCCACATCTGCGACTGCAGGTCGGGATGGTTGTACGCGACGCCGGTGTCGATAACACCCACGACGACGGAATCCGAACCGGTCGAGATGTCCCACGCCTCCGGAGCATCAATGTCGGTATCGGACAAGTTATGAAGGCCCCAGAGATCCTCGAAGCTCGGGTCGTTCGGGATGGTCAAGTCCGCGGTGAGCTCGTAGTCCAACTCGGCGAAGCGCACCGAGCGCTCGCCGCGCAGAGTCTCGATCCACTCCGGCGCGCTGCCGGGTGTCTCGACCACGAAGAAATCGCCGGGCTCGTAGTAGGAGAGCACGCGCCCTCCGTGAGCCTTGATCTTGCTCTTCGCCTCGTCTCGCTCGTGGGCCTCCGGCGCTACGAGAGCGCGGCCGGGGGCGTGCCCCGGAGCCTCAGGATCCGCCGACTCCTGGGCGCGCGCCGCGATAGGCAGCGCCGCCAGCGCCAGCGCCAGAAATACAATGATCGACGTTACTTTGGTTCGCATTAGGCCTCCTCAACCCCTGATCAGCTGCCATCACGCTAGGGGTGAGGCCTGGACCAGTCCATAGCCCTTTCCGACTATTTGCCCGAAAAGCGGGGTTCCCGCTTCTCGACGAAGGCCGCGATCGCCTCGCGGGTGTCCTCGCTCGTGAAGAACAGGGCCTGGGCCGCGCCCTCGGCGTCGAGATTCTCCTCGACGCTGCGTTCGGCGGCCCGGTTGAGGTTCTCCTTTATCAACGACACAGTGCGGGGCGGCAGCGCCGCGAGGCGCTCGGCGAGGTCCTTGACGACCGCGTCTACCTCGGAGTCCTCGCACAGCCGGTTCAGTAGGCCGAGCTCGGCCGCCTCGTCCCCGGAGATCGTCTCGCCGAGCAGCGCGAGCTCCTTGGCGCGATGAAGAGGCAACAAGCGCGTGAGTGCCCACGAGCCTCCGAAATCCACGACGAGCCCTCGCTTTACGAAGAGCTCGGCGAAGGCCGCGGATCGCGTGGCGACGATGAAGTCGCACATCAGCGCGAGGTTGCAACCGGCACCGGCCGCGATGCCGGTCACCTTTGCGATGGTCGGCTTGGTGCACGAGATCACGGCGCGGGCGATGCCGTGGATCTTCGCCATGCGGTCCCTCAGCTCGAACGCCGAGCCGACCGCGTTGGCCGGGTCGGTCAGGTCCGCTCCGGAACAGAACGCGTCGCCCGCCCCGGTCACTACCACGCAGCGCACGTCGGCGTCCTCCGATACCTCCTGGAACACAACGCCGAGCTCCTCGAACATCGTCCACGACATCGCGTTCTTCTTCTTGGGGCGGTTGAGCGTGATCGTGACGACCCCTCCGTCTTGCCGCCGTAGCAGAGTCTCGAACTCGCCCACCCGTCCTCCTAGAAAGCGTCGGGGATGTGAGTCACGCAGGCGCGACCATCTCGAACGATAACGGAGACCACGTCGAACCGAACGGCCGCGGCCCGAGTTCGGTTCTCGGACAGCCACCGGCCGGCCAGGCGCCGCAGACGCCGTCGCTTCTGAAAGCCCACCGCCTCCGCGGGCAGGCCGAACGAGTCCGATGAGCGGGACTTGACCTCGCAGAACACGAGGAGACCGCCGCGGCGCGCGATGATGTCCAGCTCCCCCTCGCCGCAGCGCCAGTTGCGAGCAACGATACGGAAGCCCCGCCTCCGGTAGAGCCTGGTCGCGGCGTCCTCGCCGACGCGACCCAGCTCGAGGTGCGCGCTCATGCGCGCCACTCTAGAGAGGGGGTGGGACGAGAAAGCGGGCCCTCAGCGCTCCATGCCGGGCGGCTCGGGCATCAGGTCTCGGTCGGCGAGCTGGGCCAGCTCCTCTACGTTGAGGTCCCTGAAGGTGACGACCTTGACGTGGGAGACGAACCGGGCGGGGCGGTGCATGTCCCACACCCAGGCGTCGTTCAGCACTACCTCGAACCACACCTTGGAGCCGGCGTGGCGGGTCTCGACGTTCACGTCGTTGGCGAGGTAGAACCGTCGCTCGGTCTCGACGACGTACTTGAACATCGGGAGGACGTCCCGATACTCCTTGTAGAGCTGGAGCTCCATCTCGGCCTCATACTTCTCGAGGTCCTCGACGCTCACCACGTCTCCTCTCCGAGTCCCACGATCTCCTCGTCCAAGTCTCGCGCCCCATGGGGCACGAAGACACCATCCTCGTCCGGGAATCCCGTAACCCCGAAGAAGGAGCGGCGGTGGATCGGGCAGGGCCCGTGGCGTTTGAGAGCAGCCCAGTGCCAGGCCGTCGCGTAACCGACGTTGGAGGCGAACCCGTATTCCGGGTAGCGGCGATGGTAGCGACGCATGGCCCGGTCTCGTCGCACCTTCGCCACGATCGAAGCTGCCGCCACGTTGCGAGACACCGCGTCGCCCTTCTTCACCGCCAACGCCGGCCACCGGAGCCGCCTCATCCTGAATGCGTCCACCAGCACGTAGTCGGGCTCCACGTCCAGGCTCTTCAGCGCCCGTCTCAACGCCTCGAGGTTGCAGCGCTGGAGCCCATCCCGGTCGATCCGCTCGGGCCGCACGCGCACGACCGAGACCGCAAGCGCGACCTCGTGGATCCTCGCCGCCAGCCGCTCCCGTTGCGCGCGGGTGCAGAGTTTGGAATCCCGCAGGCCCTCGATCTCGGCGCCGGGAGCCAGGATGACCGCGGCCGCGAAGAGCGGCCCGGCGAGTGCGCCCCGGCCGACCTCGTCGCAGCCCGCCACCCGAGCGAAGCCGGCGCCCCTCAGTCGGTCTTCGAGAAGTCCCACCGCGTCCAGCACCATCCGCGTGCGACTCTAACGACCGCGATCAAGTGGAGCGAGGCACATGGGAGAAATCGAGCGTTCGACCTGGAAGTTCTCCGAGGGCGACGAGATCGGCCCCGATCGCTACGCGCTGCGTCGCCTCGGGGGCGGGAAGCAGTACGAGGTCTATCTCGCGTGGGACGAGGACCTCTATGCCCTGGTCGTGGCCAAGCTCGTTCGCCCGCATCTGGCCACCGAACCCGGCGCCCTCCGAAGCCTCGCGCGCGAAGCCGAGGTCGTGGGAGGGCTCAATCATCCGGTGATCGTTCGGATCTTCGGCGCCACCCTCGATGGCGAACGTCCACAGCTCGCGCTCGAGTTCCTGGAAGGCCCCAGACTGTCGAGGCTCATCCGGAAATACGGAAAGCTGGAGTTGGATCAACTGCTCCCTCTCGCCCTCCAGGTGTGCTCGGCCCTCCATCACCTTGCCCGGCGCGGTGTCGTCCACCTCGACGTCAAGCCGAGCAACATCATCATGGGATCCCCGCCTCGCTTGATCGACTTCAGCATCGCGCGCGACGTCGGTCGCGCCCGGGAGATCTCATCTCCGGTGGGTACCGATGGCTACATGGCCCCCGAGCAGTGCGACCCCGGGCGGGCCGAGATCGGGTCGGCCGCCGACGTCTGGGGGCTGGGGGCGACGCTGTTTCACGCGGTGGCGGGCCGGCCTCCGTTTCCGCGTGCGGCGGGGTACGACCGCAACGATCGAAACCAGCGCTTCCCGCAGCTCGGGCGCGACCCGGAGCGACTTCCGACGGACGTCCCGGCCCCCCTTGCCGAGGCGATCGCGGCCTGCCTCGCTCCCGACCCCTCCGACCGGCCGACACCGGCGGCGGTCGCCGACGCGCTCGAGCCCGCGGTCGCAGCGCTACCGACTCGTCCGGTGCTTCGAAGGATGCGCCCCCGTCTGCGGTGACAGCGGCGCGAATACATGCGCGCTCGGCCACTGCCTGAGGGGCTCGGCGCGCAAGAGCGCGAAAGAGGGGGCCGGATCTTCGGCCCCCTCGTGATCGCCTTCTGTCAGGAGCGCCGGCGGCGCACCAGTAGCAAGCCTCCGCCGATCAGCCCCGCCGCCGAAGCCAGCAGCGCTGCCGTCCCGCCTCCGGTGAAGGGCAGAGCGCCTCCCTCGGGAGCCGCTTCCACACCCCCGCCGAGCACGTCTGGGGCCCGCTGGACCTGCTTGCCCAACACGTCCGGCCGGTTGAAGTCGGCGCCGCCGACCTGGCCATTGCCGCCATTGTCGCCATCGTCGTCGGTGTCGGTGTCACCGCCGCCACCCTGGCCGCCTTCATCACCGTTGTCCGTGTCGGTATCCCCGCCGGCCACCTGGTCGCCATGACCGTTCGAGTCGTCGCTCTTGCTGTCATCGGTGTCCCCGCCGGCTACCTGCTGGTCGCCGTCTCCGTTGGAGTCCTCGCTTTCGGAGTCATCGGAGTCCCCGCCGGCTACCTGCTGGTCGCCGTCTCCATCTGACCCGGAGCCGGAGTCGTCGTCACCGTCGTCCTCGCCTCCGTCATCGTCATCCTCGTCATCGGAGAAGAGGACCGCGGCGTCGTCGCCCCCAGCGAACGCGGTGGCCGGCTGAGCCACGATCAGGAACAGGGCCAGCGCCAGGACCGTCAAGGCGCAGATCACCGTGACCAAGGACCTCCGTTCGGCCGGGGAGTGCTCCCCCACCAAACCGAGAACCGCCCTCGCAGCTCTTTCGTTCATCTCACCCTCCTGTCCGAAGGACCCTCCAAGACGGCCCTAGCTCAGAGTCGTCTACCCGCTACTATTCGTCGTCAAACGGACATATCCGTGCAGGTCACGCGGAATCGGAGCTTCCTCCCCTAACTATACGCTTCTGTCCCGCTACTCTCTGTGGTCGTCCCATCCTCGCAGAGCCCAGCCCCACCCGACAAGAGGAAAAGGGGGCTCCTCTAGAGCCCGCCGAGGTGGCCCACCGGCCAGATGACGACCACCGCCTTGCCCACAATCTTGTCCTGGTCCACGGGCCCGATGCTGCGGGAGTCAAGCGAGTTCGAGCGGTGGTCGCCCATCACGAAGACCCTGCCCGCCGGTACCACGCAGCCGTCTGCGTTCACGTCCATGTCCAAGCGCTTGCAGTCGCGGTTGGTGATCGTCGCCGAGAAGCGGTCCCGCTTCCCCTTAACGTAGGTTTCCTCCATGGCCTCACCGTTCACGTACAGGGTCCTCGGTTTCCCCGTGTAGCGGATCGCGTCTCCTCCGACGGCCACTACGCGCTTGATGTAGTCCTGCTCCCCTCCTGCCGACCGCATGCCGAGCAGCTCCCGCACGAAGTTGCGAGCGTCCTCGTGCCACGGCAGCTCGGGAGCCTTGCCGAAGACGGACTTGGCGAACACGACGACGTCCCCCCGGCTGGGCCCCCCCACCAGGTAGCTCACCTTCTCGACCAGGACGCGATCCCCGACCTTCAGTGTCGGGATCATGGAACCCGACGGTATGTAGAAGGCCTGAACGAGGAACGTCTTGATCACGATCGCGATCGCAAACGCGAGCACGATCAGCACCGGCACCTCGGCGAACTGCGACAGGATCCCGCGCCTCGCGGCGCGCCCTTTGCCCCGACGGGCCGCCTCGTGTCTGCTCCTCAGCTCCTCGACCGACTCCCGATCCATGAGCGCGCCGTCGTCGGGGGCAAAGCGACCCATCGCGTGAAGGCGCGCCCTGACCTCCTGGGTAGGGACGCCTAGCTCGTCTGCCATCTCAGAGAGCGTGGGCATGAAGAACAGGTTAGGGGGTGCGGGGCTAAAGCGTGTCGAAATCCGAGGGCGGCCAGATCAGAAGGAAGGCATGGCCCACGATGCTGTCGGCCGGAACCGGACCGAAGTTGCGAGAATCGTCGGAGTTGGCCCGGTTGTCCCCCATCACGAAGACCTCGGCGTCACCGACCTGGACCGGACCGAACGGCGAGGTGTCGGTCCCGTCGGGAAGATACGGCTCTTCGATCGGCTCCCCGTTCACGTAGACCCGGCCGTCCCTGCCCTCGACCGTGTCGCCTTCGACGGCGATCACGCGCTTGATGAAGTCCTGCGAGGTGCCCGTGGGAAAACCGAAGAGGCTTCGGAAGGCGTCGGCGATGTCGGTGAGGAAGGACTCGTCCTCCTCGGGCACGGGGGCGAAGACATCTTTCTCGAACACGACGACGTCGCCGTGCCCCGGCTCGCCGAAACGATATGTGACCTTCTCCACCAGGACGCGGTCACCCTCGACCAGGGTCGGCTCCATGGACGCCGAGGGGATGTAGAACGCCTGCACCGCGAAGGTCTTGATCACGAGTGCAACGACGAACGCGACGACGATCAGGATCGGCAGCTCGCGCCAGAACGAGTGACGCCGCTCGGGCTTGGCGGGTGTTGAGGGCCGGAGTTCGTCGTCGGCCGTAAGTGGGCTTGGTGGCGGAGGCGTCCGGCTGGGGGACGGCTCCGCGCCGGATGTCTCCACGATGCCTACGCCTGGCGCTTCTCTTTGACCTTGGCCTTCTTGCCGATGCGCTGTCGCAGGTAGTACAGCTTGGCGCGCCGCACAGAGCCGCGCGTGACGACCTCGACCTGGGCCACCATAGGCGAGTGCACGGGGAAGGTTCGCTCCACGCCGATGCCGAAGGAGATCTTGCGCACGGTGAAAGTCTGGGACAGCCCGCCGCCGCGACGACGGATTACGATTCCCTCGAACACCTGGACCCGCTCGCGGTCGCCCTCCACGACGCGCACGTGGACCCTTACCGTGTCCCCGACGCGGAAATCGGGAAGCTCGTCGCGCAGGTACGCCCGCTCGACGACATCTGTCCGGTTCATCTCGTGCTCCTCTAGATCGACGCGCTCCGAAAACTAGCCCAGTAGCCCGGACGGGATTCGAACCCGTGATCTCCGCCTTGAGAGGGCGGCGTCCTCGGCCAACTAGACTACCGGGCCAAGCTCGAACTCCTGGGAACCCAGGAGCGCCAGGGGGCTTTCCTAGCATATCGTCCCTGGTCACAAAAGCTGGGGTGCCTGGACTCGAACCAGGACTAACGGAACCAGAATCCGCCGGGCTGCCAATTACCCCACACCCCAATTCAGGGCCGCGGGAAGGATAACAGCGCGCCTGTTCGTTACCTTCCTTTTCCACCTTGCGCCGCACCCGCGCTCCACCGATGCTTGAGCTCGACATGAGCACCCGGGGAAGAGCCGTAATACGGGTAGTGAGCTCACGCGCCGCGCTGTCGCGCTGCATACCTACGGCGCTCGTGGTGGGGACCGTCCTCTCGGCGATCAATCAAGGCGCGACTATCCTGGACGGCAACGCCCGCGGAGCGACGTGGATACGGATCGCGTCGAACTACGCGGTTCCGTTCGTAGTATCGAACGTTGGCTACGTCTCGGCCGTTCTGCCGCGCCGCAGGTCCCGCCCAGCCGATGGTCCCGTAGACGATGTCGATCCAACCGGCCGGTAGGACGATCGGCGCCGGGCGATCAGGACCGACGAAGCCGTTGCAGGGTCGCGTCCCGGCCCAGTATCTCGAGCGACTCGAACAACGGAGGCGACACCAGAGTCCCGGTGACCGCGGCCCGGATCGGCTGGAACGCCTGGCGCGGCTTCAGGCCTCTCTCCTCCGCGAGCGCGCGCAGCGCCTCCTCGATCGCAGATGCCGTCCACTTCTCGAGACCCTCCAACGCGCCGGCCGCAGCGTTCAGATAATCGCTCTGGCCCTCCAGCACCGTGCGCGCCTTCTCATCGGGCGCCACGTCTTCGAACAGGAAGCGAACCATGGGAGGCGCGTCGGTTAGCCGCTTGAGGCGCTCGGTCAGCAGCGGCGCGACCGCCGCGAGCTTCCGCTGCGGGTCCGCGGACGAGACGCTGAAGCCGGCGCGCTCGCAGAACGGAGCGAGCTCCTCCGCCAGCTTTTCCGGGTTCATCTCGCGGATGTAGTGACCATTGAGCCATTCGAGCTTCTCGACGTCGAAGCGCGCGGGGTTGCGTCCGACCCGCTCCAAAGAGAACCTCTCTATCAGCTCGTCGCGCGAGAAGATGTTCGTTCTGTCGTCGTAGGACCATCCCAACAGCGCGAGGTAATTGACAGTTGCCTCGGGAAGGAACCCGTTGTCGCGATATGCGCTAACCGCAACGTCGCCCCACCGCTTCGATAGCGGTCGCCCCCTGTCATCCACGATCTGCGGCAGGTGTGCGAACGCGGGCGAGTCCTGGACCCCCATCGCCTCGCGGATCAGCATCTGCCGGGGCGTGGCCGACATCAGATCGTCGCCACGGATCACGTGAGTGATGTTCATCAGCGCGTCGTCAACAGAGGCCGCCAATTGATAGGTCGCCGTTCCGTCCGATCTTCGGATGACGAAATCGGGCATCTGAGCGGTTTCCGTCGCGATCTCGCCTCGAACGATGTCGTCGAACACAATCGTCCGACCCTCGGGAACCTTGAACCGCACCGCCCACTCGCGCCCTTCCGCCTCGAACGCGGCACGCTCTTCGTCGGTGAGGTGGCGACAACGACCGTCGTAGCCGGGAGTGCGGCGCTCGGCCTGCGCCCGCTTGCGACGTTCCTCGAGCTCCGCGGGCGTGCAGTAGCAACGGTAGGCGTGTCCCCGGTCCAGGAGAGCCTGGACCGCTGCGTCGTAACGGTCGCGGCGCTCGCTCTGTCGATACGGTCCGAGCTCGCCACCGACCTCTGGACCCTCGTCCCAGTCGAGGCCCAACCACCGAAGATCCTCGAGCACCGCCTGATACGCCTCTTCGGTCACGCGCTTGACGTCGGTGTCCTCGACGCGCAGCACGAACGTTCCCCCGTGGCGGCGCGCGAACAGCCAGTTGTAGAGCGCGGTGCGGGCGTTTCCAACGTGTATCGAGCCCGACGGCGCGGGAGCTATGCGGGTGCGAACCTCTCTCATAACCCGAGACTAGTCGCCGACTTGCACGTGAGCCCCCCTATAGGGGGGCTGAGATGCAACTCGGCGGTCAGGACACGACGTCGAGCCAGTCGGAGTACTTCTCGTCCTCGCCCTTCACGATCGCGAAATACTTCTGCTGCAGCGTCTGGGTGATCGGGCCCGGCTCGAGTACCCGGCCGTCGATCTCTCTCACCGGCGTCACCTCCGCGGCGGTCCCGGTGCAGAAGACCTCCTCCGCCGTGTAGAGATCGGCGCGCGTGAGTGAGCGCTCGAACAAGGGCATCCCGAGATCGGCGGCGATCTTGATAATCGAGTCGCGCGTGATCCCCGGCAGGGGCCCGGCGATGAGGGGCGGAGTGAGGATCTCGCCGCCCCTAACGATGAAGAGGTTCTCGCCCGTCGCCTCCGAGACGAACCCGTCCGGGTTCAGCATGATTGCCTCGTCGAAACCGGCACGCACGGCCTCGAGCTTGGCCATCGCCGCGTTCACGTACGCACCCGTGACCTTCGCCTGTGGAGGAATGATGTTCGGATCCCCTCGCCGCCACGACGACACCGTCATGCGGACGCCGTCCCTGAGTGCCTCCTCGCCGAGGTAGGTACCCCACGCCCACACCGCGATGACCACGTCGATCGGGTTCTTTTCCGGGTTCACGCCCATCTCGCCGCCGAACCCTCGGTAGGCGATCGGGCGGACGTAACAGGAACTGAGGCCGTTCACTTTTATCAGCTCGTGCGTGGCGTCGACCAGCTCGTCGATCGGGAAGGGGATCTCCATCAAGAAGATCGTCGCCGAGCGTTCCATGCGGGTGAGGTGGTCACGCAACCGGAACACCGCCGGCCCACGAGGGGTCTCGTAGCAGCGGATGCCCTCGAAGACGCCGGTCCCGTAGTGGAGCGCATGGGTCAGCACGTGGGTGGTCGCGTCCTCCCAGTCCACGAGCTCCCCATTGATCCAGACCTTCTCGACCGGCTGTATCGGCATGTTCCCTCCTGGGTCGGCCTCTATTGCTCCACGACTATCAGGCGCGCGTCCCTCATGTGCGCCTTTTCCACGATGTCTGCAAGCACATCTTCAGGGATCGGCGAATCAACCGTCATCCCCATGAGGGCCTCGCCACCCTGGGTCTGCCTTCCAACCTGCATTGAGGCGATGTTTACGCCCGCCTCACCCAAGAGGCTCCCGACGATCCCGACGATGCCCGGCCTGTCCTCGTAACGGAAGAACACCATGATCGGATCGAACGACATGTCGAGCTCGTAGCCGTAGACGCGCACGAGCCGCTCGTCGTCTCGCTTCCCGACCAGCGTCCCCGCCACCGAAACCGTCTCGTCCTTGCACGTTGCCCGCACCTCGATCAGATTGACGTAGTCCAGGGACTGAGAGGATTTCGACTCCTCGACCGAGATACCTCTTTCCTTTGCCATCAGGGGGGCGTTCACGAACGTCACCGGCTCGTGCACCACGGCGGAGAACGCACCTTTGAGCCCGGACAGAGTGAGGGCGCGCGTGTCGTTCTCGGCGATCCCCCCGTGGTACTCGAAGCGAAGACCCTCCACCCCCGTGCCGGCGAGGCCGGTCACGAGCCTTCCGAGTCGCTCGGCGAGCCTCAGATACGGGCGAACCCCCTCCGGGATCTCGGTGCCGATCTCGAGGTTGACGGCATACGGAACGAACTCGCCGCGGAGAGCCAGGAGAACCTGCTCGGCGATCGCGAGCCCCGCCTTGTCCTGCGCCTCCGCGGTCGAGGCCCCGAGATGCGGCGTCACCACGACGTTGGGGAGCTCGAACAGGGGGTGCTCGGTGACCGGCTCCTCGTCGAAGACGTCGACGGCCGCCCCCGCGACGCGCCCGTCCTTGAGCGCCCGGACGAGCGCATCCTCCTCGACAAGGCCCCCGCGCGCGGTGTTGACGATGCGAACGCCGGGCCGCACGCGGGACAGCTCACGCTCGCCGATGATGCCGAGGGTTTCGGGGTTCCTCGGCAGATGGATCGTGAGGAAGTCCGCTCTCTCACACACCTTGATCACGGAGTCGACGAGGGCGACGCCCATCTGCCCGGCCCTGGCGGGGGCCACGTAAGGGTCGTAGGCCACCACGCGCATGCCGAACGCGCTCGCCCTCTGGGCCACGAGCGTCCCCACCCGGCCCAGACCGACGATCCCGAGGGTCTTGCCGTAGAGCTCGACGCCCTGCCAGCGCTCGCGGTTCCACTCCCCCGAGGTCAGCGCCTCATGTGCCGGCGGGATATTGCGCGCCAAGGCGAGCATCAGCGCGAGCGTGTGTTCCGCTGCGGAGATGACGTTGGATTGCGGTGCGTTGACTACGAGGACGCCGTGACGCGTCGCCGCCTCGACATCCACGTTGTCGAGCCCGATCCCCGCGCGCCCCACGACCTTCAGGTTCTCGGCGCGCTCGAGAATGTCCGCATCGACCTTCGTGCCCGACCGGATCACCAATGCGTCGTAGTTGCCGATGATCTCGAGCAGCTCGTCCGGGGAGGGCTCGAGCCGCACGTCGACGTCGACGTGCTCCTTGAGACGTTCGATCCCGGCGGTCGCGAGCCGTTCGGTGACGAGGACCTTCATCTAGCGTCATCGTACCGGGGGCCGCCCTTGTCCCGTCGGCGCCCCAGCCCGAGGATCAGTCTCGGCTGCCAGCCCACGTCCGCCTTCCCAAGCGAAGCGACGGCCGCGATCGCGTCGCGCTTCAGACCCTCGGGGTCGTCCACCATCGCGAACGCGCCCGCCATGGCAAGGCGGTAATCGACGAACGCCTCCGGTCCCGGCCAGGGCACCTCCACGGTCACTACCTCCACGCGCGCGTCGAGGCCGGCCCCGACGAGCAAGGACAGCACCGCGCTCGCCGAGCCCACGGACGTGCTCATCTCCTCGACCAGACATCCGGCGTGGGTTCGACGCGCGCCGGCGTGGCGCTCGAGCACCTGGAACACCGCTTCCTTGGGGGCGTAGGGAACCTCCGGTCGCACCCACGTGAGCACACCGACGATCGGGGCTACGCGAGCCATCTCGGATACCGCCGCCCCGGGATCGGGGGAGTGATTGATGCCGAACGCACAGCCCACCGCACCGAATGAATCGTCGGCGAAGGGAAGACTCTCGGCGTCGGCCTGCACGCGGAGCTCGATCGGGTTGCACGAGAGCTGTCCGAAGGACAGATCGGTGGCGACACATCCCGGGAAGCGCCGGCCCAGGGCGCCCGTCCCGCTCGCTACGTCGAGGACCGCTCCCTCCACCCGGTCCAGCGCGTCCGCGAGAGGACGGCACAGGTGCGCGTAGACGAGCCGATCGGCGCTTTCCGAGAAGCGGTCGGCGGACCGGTCGTACTCCTGCGCTATGACCCTCTTGGGGTCGTTCAGATCGGGGACCACGTCAGTCGAGACGTCGGCGGTAGCGAACCACGGGCGCCTCGACCGGTCGCCGCTTGCCGAAGCAATCCTTGCGCCCGCCGTCGTCACCCCATCCGTGGCGCTCGTAGAAGCGGCGGGCACCGGCGTTGTTGTCCAAGACCCACAGCGTCGCCTCGCGGAAACCCGCCTCTCGTAGGTACGTGACGGCCTCTTCCAGCAACGCGGCCCCCGCGCCGCCTCCGAAGTTCTCGGGAGCCACGTACAGCGTGAAGAGGTGACCGACCTTCTGCGGGTCATCGTCATCGTCGGGACTCGGCCCGACGGACGCGAACCCCACGACGTTCATGCCCTCACATGCCACCCAGACACCGGCTCCGTCTGACTCGAGTCGCTCCTCCCACCCCTTCTCCCCATCGTCGACCGACAGCGAGTCAAGATAGGCCTGGTCGATCAGCCCCCGGTAGGCGACCTGCCACGACCTTGTGTGGACCTGAGCGATGGCTCGCGCATCGGCCGGCGTGGCCTCACGAATCTTCACCGAGCACCTCGACTATGTGGTCGATGCAGCGAGTGAGCGCCGCCACGTCGTCCGGCTCGACGGCGGGATACATCCCGACGCGGAGTTGGTTCCGTCCGAGCTTGCGGTACGGCTCCGTGTCGACGATGCCGTTGGCGCGCAGCGCCGCGGTAACCGCGGTTGCGTCCACCGAGGAGTCGAAGTCGATCGTGCCCACGACGTGGCTCCTCTGATCCGGGTCCTTCACGAAGGGCTCCGCGAACGACCTGGACTCAGCCCACGAGTAGAGGGTCCCGGCCGATCGGTCGCATCGTGTCGCCGCCCACTCGAGGCCCCCGTTCTCGAGCATCCAATCGATCTGCTCGACCATGAGGAAGAGCGCGACGAGCGGAGGCGTGTTGTAGGTCTGATCCCGGCGCGAGTTGTCGAGCGCCGCCTTCAGATCGAGAAATGGAGGCACGTAGCGGTCGGAGGCGGCGATGGTCTCGATCCGTTCGATCGCAGCCGGCGAGCACAGCGCCACCCACAGGCCCGCGTCCGACGCGAATCCCTTTTGAGGTGAGAGGTAGTAGAAGTCGAACTCGCCCGCCGCAACGCGCAGACCCCCTGCGGCCGAGACCGCGTCGACCGCTATCAATCCCCGCGGCGTGAACCGCCTGATCTCCATCGCGACCCCGGTTGAGGTTTCATTGTGCGTTAGCGCATACAGATCGATGTCGTCGCTCGCGTGGGGAACTGGGTGCGTTCCGTATTCGGATTCGATCACCTCGGGATCGGACACATGCGGTGCGGCCCTCACCGCGTCCGCGCACTTCGCCGAGAACTCGCCGAACACGAGATGCTGACTCCTGTGCTCGATCAGTCCGAACGCCATCGCGTCCCACACCGCGGTCGCTCCGCCGACGCCCACGACGACCTCGTAACCCTCGGGCAACGAGAACAGCGAAACGAGACCCTCCCTCAGCCGGGCAACCATCGAGCGGACCCCGCCCTGACGGTGACTCGTGCCTAGATAGGACGAACCCGAGCGGTGAAGGGCCGCGACGGCTTCGGGGCGGACCTTCGACGGGCCCGACCCGAAACGGCCGTCCGAGGGCCGCAGCTCGGTTGGGATAACGATGTCTCGTGGCTCCATCGACTAACCTGCGGCATCATGCCGCAAAACCGACTCGCCCAAAGAGCGCTCCAGCTGTCGGAATCTCCGACGCTTGCGATCGACGCCAAGGCGAAAGCGCTCAAGGCCGCGGGCGAGAACGTGATCGGTTTCGGCGCCGGAGAACCCGACTTCCCCACTCCCAAGCACATCGTCGACGCCGCCGCAGAGGCGACCCATCACCCCGTCTACCACCACTACACCCCGGCCGCCGGCCTTCCCGAGCTGCGCGCCGCGATCGCTCGCAAGACGGCGCGGGACTCGGGCCTCGAATTGGAGGCGCTTCAGGTCCTCGTGACCAACGGGGGAAAACACGCCCTCTACAACGCCTTCATGTCGATCCTCGACCCCGGTGATGAGGTCCTGCTCCCGGCCCCTTACTGGGTCAGCTACCCGGAGATGGTCAGGCTCGCCGGCGGCGTCGCCGTCGAGCTGCCGACGACCGAGGAGAGCGGGTTCCGGGTCACGCTCGAGCAGCTCGAGCGAGCCTCGACCGATGCCACGAAGGCCCTGGTGTTCGTGTCTCCGTCGAACCCGACCGGGGCCGTGTATCCGCCTGATGAGGTCGAAGCCGTCGGTCGCTGGGCCGCCGCACGAGGCATCTGGGTGGTCACCGACGAGATCTACGAACACCTCGTTTACGGCGACCACTCGTTCACCTCGATGCCCGCGGTCGTTCCCGAGCTCCAAGACAGATGCATCGTCATCAACGGAGTTGCCAAGACCTACGCGATGACCGGCTGGCGCGTCGGTTGGATGATCGGGCCTGTGGACGTTGTCGCAGTCGCGACATCGCTGCAATCACACTCCACCTCGAACGTATCCAACGTTGCGCAGGCCGCGGCCTTGGCGGCAGTGTCGGGCGATCTCCACGCCGCGATGGAGATGCGCGAGGCGTTCGATCGCCGCCGCATCACGATGCACAAGATGCTGAACGACATCTCCGGCGTCGACTGCTTCGAGCCCCAGGGCGCGTTTTACTGCTTCCCGTCTTTCAAGGACGTGCTCGGCCGCTCGATCGCGGGTCGAACCGCTCGGGCGACGGACGATCTGGCCGAGTTGATCCTCGACGAGGTCAAGGTGGCGATCGTTCCGGGCGAAGGCTTCGGGGCGCCGGGCTACGCGCGCTTCTCGTACGCGCTCGGCGACGACGACCTCGTCGAGGGCATCACGAGGATCGCGGAGCTTCTCTCATAGCCGCAGTCGCGATCGGCCTATTAGCCGGCGTGATGAGCGGACTCCTGGGCGTCGGCGGCGGGGTGGTCTTGGTGCCGCTCCTCGTCTCACAAGGTCTGAGTCAGCACCGCGCCCACGCGACGTCCCTCGCGGCCATCGTTCCGATAGCGGTCGTGGGCGGTGCCGCCTTTGCTCTGGACGGCGAAGTCGACTACTCCATCGCTCTCCTGCTGGCAGCGGGAAGCCTCGTGGGGGCCCCCCTGGGGGCACGTGTTATGGCCCGGACGAGGGAAGCTCCTCTCAAGATCGCCTTCGGCGTCTTCATGATCGTCGTTGCGATCCGCCTCCTCTGGCCATGAGTTCGCTGCTCGGCTCGACGCTGCGCCTCCTCGCTCGGTCCTCGGAACCTCCGACGCCTACGGCGTCGTTGGCTCCTGCGGAGGCTTCGTCGGCGAGCGTCGGCCTCCGCGGCTCAGGCGGAACAGGCAACACATGAGTGTTCTCGTGGCCGTCGGCGTCGTCGTGGCCGGAGTTGCGGTCGGAGTCCTGTCCGCGCTGTTCGGGGTCGGCGGCGGGATCCTCATGGTCCCCTTCATCACGCTCGCGCTCGACGAGTCCCAGCATCTCGCCGAGGGAACCTCTCTGCTCGTGATGGTTCCGACCGCCATCGCCGGGGTCGTCGCCCACCACCGACGGGGCTTCGTGTCGTTCCGGCACGCCGTCCTGCTCGCGCTCGGAGGGATCGGTGGTGCAGCGCTCGGCGCGTGGCTGGCCCTCAGGCTCGATGCCGACGTGCTGCAGAGGGTCTTCGGAGTGTTCGTCCTCGTCATGGGGGCCCGGTTGACCGTGAGCGGGACACGCGACGCACGCGCAACCGGGCGCGGCGGCTAGGAAGCCCTGCCTCCCGCGCCCCAGTAGAAGGCCCCGACTCCGGTCACCGTGACGTCCCAGCCGAGCCCGCGCAGTCTGTCCTCGAGCTCCTCCGGCTCCCACAGAGCCTTGACGACCCGGTGCTCGCTGCCATCGCGGAGGCGACGACGAACGAGGGGAATGGAGGGGTCGATCACCTCCTCGTGCCACCGGTCGTGCGCTCCCTCGTCCATGAAGAAGACGCGTCCCTGGGGAGCGAGAGCTCGGGAGACGACGTCCCAGAAGCTTTCGAAACGAGCCGTGGGGACGTGGGACAGCCAGAAGGCGAAGAAGACCACGTCGTAGAGGCCATCCGGTTCCCACTCGAATACGTCGACCGCCGCGTAGCGGACGCGCGGGTTGTTCACCCTTCGACGATTGAGCTCGAGCATGCGGGGCGACGAATCCAGCGCGGTCACGTCGTCCGAGTAGGCAAGCAGTCGGCTCGTCCACGTTCCCGTACCGCAGGCAACCTCTAGGATCCTTCCGCGCGGCCCGAAGTCGTCGACCGCAGCGGCCAGCTCATCGAGGGGAACGGATTCGAGGCCAGAGGTCTCGTCGTACTCCGGGGCTCGCCGCTCGTAATAGGTGATCTGGTCTTCCACGATCCGGGACTCGGATTCAGGGTCGCGCGTCATCGTCAGATCTCACGCGACGTGCGAGCGCTCGATCGCGGCAACCGTGGTCGCGCCCAGCAGACCCATCGCGTTGGCAAGCTCGACCCTCAGTAGCTCCAGCGCTTGAACGACTCCCTTCTCCCCCGCGGCCGCAAGCGCGAACAGATAGGGCCTGCCGATGAAAACCGCGCGCGCCCCGAGCGCCAGCGCGGTAACCACGTCCACTCCCCTTCGCACGCCGCCGTCGAGATAGACCTCGGCGCGACCGGCGACCGCCCCGACAACCTCCTCGAGCGCGTCGATCGTTGCGATCGTGCGGTCGAGCTGCCGGCCTCCGTGGTTCGACACGATCACTCCGGCGACTCCTTCATCCACCGCGCGCGCGGCGTCGGTATCGGTCACCAAACCCTTGAGCACGAGCGGAAGACCGGACGTGCTGCGGATCCACTCGAGGTCGTCCCACGTCAGCGACGCGTTGATGACGCCCTCGAGCAGCTCCAAGAAATCGCCTTTGGTCACGTCGACGAGGCCGGCGAAGTTGCCGAGCTCCTCGGGGGTCGCGAGCTCAATGGGATGCCGGAGCTCGCGCTCCCGGTTACCGGGGTATGGAAGATCGACGGTCAAGACGATCGCCTCGTAGCTGGCCGCCACCGCCCGCTCGAGCATGTCCTTGGAGATCCCTCGGTCCCGATGGACGTAGAGCTGGAACCACTTCGGCCCGGTGGCGGCCGACGCGACATCCTCGAGAGACCGGCTCGACATCGTCGACAAGCACAGCAACACACCCGAACGGGCCGTGGCGCGCGCGGTCGCAACCTCACCCTCCGGGTCGGCGAGACCGTTCAGCGCGGTCGGAGCGAGCCCCACCGGCATCGCCACTCTCGCCCCGAGGACCTCGGCCGTGGTATCTACCCGGTCGACATCGATCAGGACCCGGGGGCGGAGTCGGTACCGGCGGAAGGCATCGATGTTCTCGGCCATCGTGATCTCGTCTCCCGCCCCCCCCGCGTAGTACGCGTAGGCCTCTGGACTTAGACGCTCTCGGGCGAGGGGCTCGAAGCCTTCGAGATTGAGGACGTTCACTTCTCGGCTTCCTCCTGCGCCTGCGCGATCAGCTCGCGCAACTCGCCCTCCCGTCCCGCGCGTAACAGCACGACCGGATCGGGGCGCCCGTAGACGATCGCGTCGAAGAACGACTTGCGGTCCTCGAAAGTGGGAAGCGTCGCCTTGGCCCAGTCACGCAGCTCGTTCAGGATCAGCGCCAATCTTCCGTACTCCGGTCCGAATGCTGCCGCGATCTCGTTCTTCATGCGCACGGCCAGTGCGGGACTGGCCCCCGCCGTCGAGATCGCGATCGCGACTGGTCCCAGCCGCACCACGGCCGGCGCGATGAAGTTGCACAGGTGCGTGACGTCGACGACGTTGACGAGCATCGAGCGCGCCTCCGCGTCCCGATGCACCGCCTCGTTCAGGCTCATGTCGGATGTCGCCGCCACCACCAGGAAACTGTCGTCGAGATCCGAGGACCGATACTGACGCTGTTCCCACTCGATCGTGCCGGTCTCGGCGAGCTCACGTACCCCGTCGCCCGCCTCGGTCGCGACGACCCTCACCCGAGCGTCGCATGCCAGGAGGCCCTCGATCTTCTCCAGAGCGAGTTCACCGCCGCCGACGACGAGACATCGCCTCCCCGCCAGGTCCACCGCGGCCATGTAGTAGGTCTTGTTCGGTCCCACGAGCAAAGACTACGGCCGGGCCCGAAGCCCGGCCGTAGTTACGTGAGCTTCAGCGACTGGTCAGTCTGTGACCCCCTGTACCTCGAGCGCCTCGTAGCCTCGAACCACGTCGTTGGTGTGGATCCGCCCCTTGTAGTAGTGGGCCGACCACATGTCGGTGTCGTCGGGCTGGTAGTAAGCGAGCTCCTCGGGGGCCGACGGATCCTTGAGGCTGATGACGTTGAACCCGCCCGTGTACCACGGGACCACGACGGTTCGGTTGTCGACGAAATTGAAGTCGTGCGAGGTACACGTCCCCCCTGGGATCCAGAACGAGCCGAAGGGACTGCCCGTATTGCCTCGCTCCGGCGAGAAGTAGGAGAGGAACTCCGGGCTCTCGATGTCCGAGATGTCATAGAACCACATCGAACCCGTGGGCGAGTCCTGTTCCACGCAGTCGTTGGCCGTTATGTTCTCGTCATTGATCGCCAGGATCTTGCCGTCGGCGCTCGCCACCGCGTAGTGTGAGAACTGGATCAGGG
>JBOGWZ010000003.1:0-34228 GCA_050694075.1 Actinomycetota bacterium
GTGAGGTCTCGCAACTCCGAACCCGAGTTGTAGGACGTGAGCACCTGAACGCCGTGATCGACGCGTGCCACGCCGCTGATCTTCACCCCGCCGAACTTTCTGTCGCCGACGAGCGTTCGCAGCGTGTATTGCTCCTGTGTGCCCGGGAAGTTCCACTTCGTTATCACGCTGATATCGACCATCTGGCTCGGGAGCTGATCCTTGGGCAGGTTGGAGCTCGGGTATTGCGTGGACGTGACGACGATCGGGTCGCCCCCTCCGAACGGCACGAACGCCGCCCGGAACTCGATTGAGTAACCGGACGGGATGTCGCGCGGGCACGAGGGGCTCGTCGACGTGGACGTGCACACGGTCGTATAGACGCCACTGCTGTAGTTGGGGGCCTGGGCGTTCGGCAGGTACATGTCGAGCACGTCGAGGACGCCGACCTGGTTGAGCGAGTAGGGGAGGCCCCGTATCCGCTCCATCGCCTTGACCCCGAGGTTCTTGCCGACCGTGAACGAGCGCGAGAGGTTCGTGCCCCGGATCGAGCTCGCGAGCAAGGGGAAGACCCCCATCGTCACCAACGAGAACACGAAAAGGGCCGTCACGACCTCGATGAGGGTCATGCCTTTCTGGGGGGCGTTGAGGCGCCGAAGCATCAGGACCTCTGCACCCTGCCGGTGAGGCCCAGCACGTCGATGTCCTCGGAGCGGTCGATCCCGTCGTGGCGCAAAACCACCTCACCGGCGGTTGCGGTGCCGCGCGCGAAGAACAGCGCAAACACCGAGCCTGGGAAAGCAGCCGAGCAGACGTCGGTCGCGTCGGAGTCGTAGCTCGTGCTCGACTCGAAGCTCCCCGAGGAGACGTACACGTCCGCATCGAAGTCGTTCGTGCCCGCGATCGTGCACTGATCGCCCGGGGCGGCGCGCGGGTCGAACCTTACGAGGTCCCACCTCGACTCACCCACCGTGAAGCGCACGCCGTAGACGAGGGGGTGGCTCTCAGCCATCGTCCTCGCGTGGGCCGCTCTCATCTCGCTCACGATTTCTTCCGTTCCCCCCTCCAGGGATCGCACCAGCCAGTAATGGCGGATCGCGCCTATCGCAATCGCCATAAGGGCGACGCTTATCGCCATGACGACGAGCAGCTCCACAAGGGTGAAGCCGCGTTCAGCTCTCCAGGTCATTGGCGCCCCATTGTTCGGACATGTGTGTTGGAGATATCGGCGCGAACCGGCCGGCTCTTGACATCAAGGGTCGACTCAACAGGCCCCCCTCGCGAGACCATCTTCGCTGTCGAAGTGGTAGTCGACGGGATCCGGGAGGTTGGAGTGGTCGAAATCCAGGCAGTAGGCGTTGCCCGTGGCACTGTCGACTGTCAAGTCACCGTAAGAGGGGTTCTTCCAGCCCTGCGCCACCAGCTCTGCCTCGTCGGTCGTGTACCCCGTGACGGGCGTTACACCGTCGCTCTCGAACTCCTCAGTCCGAAACGACTCCTGTGCCGTCGCGGCGTCGCGGAGCGTGGCGATGGCCTGGTCCTCCCAGGCCTTCTCCCGCTGGCGCAGGAAGATCGGGATCGCGACCGCGGCGAGGATCGCGATGATCAGGATGACCACGAGAAGCTCGACGAGGGTGAAGCCGCGCTGTCCATTCATGTGAGTCCCTGCACCCCATTCCGGTACGTACGTGTAGTTGCTTATCGGCGGAATCCACCGCCCGCTTGACCCGGAAAGCAGAGAGGGACGGAGCCGAAGCTCCGCCCCTCTCTGTCCAGTCAGAAAGACTGACTACGCGCAGGTCTCGTTCTCGACAGGACGACCGGCATCGCTGTCGAAGCCCCACGTCTCGTCCAGCTGAGCGTGGTTGAACGTCATGCAGTAGACGTCGGAGTCCGCCGTGACGATCACGAGGTCGCCATAGCTGGCCTGACGGTAGCCTTGCGCCACAAGCTCATCCTCGTCGAGCGTGTAGCCGGTGACAGCGGCACCCGCGCTGTCGACTTCCTCCGTCCGGAACGACTCCTGTGCCGTCGCGGCGTCGCGGAGCGCGGCCCGGGCCTGGTCCTGCCAACCCTTCTCCCTCTGGCGAAGGAAGATCGGGATCGCGACCGCAGCAAGGATCGCGATGATCAAAATCACCACGAGGAGCTCGATGAGGGTGAAACCGCCCTCACGCTGCTCCCGTAGCTCGTGGAATCGCTGGAACATTCCAGCACCTCCCTTTCTCTCTGTCCCCGCAAGCCGGCCCGGGGACGACTCTTCTACAGACGGACCTGCGCATCGCCTGCAGTGAGCGGCCCACTTAACGGACGCCCCCCTGCTGCAGGTAGCCCGGCCGGCCCAGAGGGCCCCGTGACTTTGCGTCCCCGCCTCGCGACGGGTTTGCCTTTAAGCTGCGCCGCAAAGGTTCCGGCTTGCTAGCTCTTTATCGGCCCCCTCCTCAGGGGGCTTTAGCGGCAAACTCCGCCGGAGATGCCGATTCCGTATCGATCCGTCCAAAGAAAAAGGCCCGGGGCAATCCGCCCCGGGCCCAGAGAAATGTGAATGTTTACTTGATCAGGTCGAAGATCTTGAACATCGGCATGTACAGGGCGATGACCATCGATCCCACGATCCCGCCGAGCACCGCGATCATGATCGGTTCGATCAGGGCGGTCAGCGATTCGGTGGTGGATTCGACCTCCTGGTCGTAGAAGTCGGCGATCTTGTCGAGCATCGCGTCGAGAGCGCCGGTGTCCTCACCCACCGCGATCATCTGTACGACCATGGGCGGGAAAACGTCATGCTTGGCCAGCGGCCCCGCCATGGACTCGCCGCTACGAACGCTCTCGCGGATGTCGTGCGCGGCGCGCGCCAGCACTTCGCTGCCGGTGGTCTCCGCAACGATGTCGAGGGCCTGAAGGACGGGGACGCCCGCCCGCAGCAGCAGGGCCAGCGTCCGGGAGAAGCGCGACAGCGCCACCTTCCGGAACAGATCGCCGAAGACCGGGATCCTGAGCTTCAGGCTGTCGGCCCGCAAACGGAAGTCGGCATTCGAGGCCCTGAGGCGCTTATAGCCGAAGAACCCGCCGATCGCTGCGACGGCGAAGATCGGGATCAAGAACTTGGCACTCTGGCTGATGGTGAGCAGGATCTTCGTCGGCAGGGGCAACGTCCCGCCCAGGTCGTCGAACATGTTGGCGAACGTCGGGACGATGAACAGCAGCATGATCGCCACTATGAGCATCGCGATCCCCGCCACCACGACCGGGTACGTCATCGCCGCCTTGACCTTCTGGCGGAGCTTGTAGTCCTTCTCGTAGCCGTCGGCCAGACGGGTCAGCACGGTGTCGAGCTGACCTCCGGTCTCACCCGCCCTCACCATGGATACGAACAGGGTCGAGAAGATCTTCGGGTGCTTCGACATCGAGGCAGAGAGGCTGGAGCCCTTCTGCACGTCGTCGCGGAGCTCCTTGATCGCGCTTCCGAGCGTGGGGTTCTCGGTCTGCTCCGCGAGGATGTTCAGCGCTCGCAACAGCGACAGACCGCTGTTGATCATCGTCGCGAACTGGCGCGAGAAGATCGCCAGGTCCTTTAGCTTGACCTTCTTCGGGAGTATCCGGATCTCCATCTTCATGGAGACCCGGCCCTCCTTGCTGATCTGTACCGGTATCAGGCCCTGTGAGCGCAGCCTGTTGGCGACGGCGGCCTCGCCGTCGGCCTCCATCTTGCCTTGGAGGACGCGGCCCTCTCGGGTCCGGACCCTGTATGCGTAGGAGTCGGCCATTTCTACCCCTTCCCCGCGAGACGGTTGAACTCTTCGACGCGATGGCACCGCTCGAGCGCCATCTCGTAGCTGACGGATCCCTTCCTGACGAGCTCGGCCAGGTGCTGGTCCATGACCTGCATCCCGTACTTGCCGCCGGCCTGCATCGACGTGTAGATCTGGTGGGTCTTGCCCTCGCGGATCAGGTTCCGCACCGCCGGCGTAGCCACGAGCACCTCGGCGGCGACGACCCGGCCCCTCCGGTCACTCGTCGGCAGCAGCTGCTGGGAGACGATCCCGGCGATGGTGCCGGCGAGCTGGATGCGGATCTGCTCCTGCTGGTGCGGTGGGAACACGTCGATGACGCGGTCCACCGACTGCGGGGCATCCTGTGTGTGCAGCGTGGCGAACACGAGGTGACCGGTCTCGGCCGCCGTCAGCGCGGTGGAGATGGTCTCGAGGTCTCGCATCTCGCCCACCAGGATGACGTCGGGGTCCTGGCGCAGGACGTGGCGAAGCGCGTTGGCGAAACCGTGAGTGTCGGTCCCCACCTCGCGCTGGTTGACGATCGACTGCTTGTGCTTGTGGAGGAACTCGATCGGGTCCTCGATCGTCATTATGTGCTCGGAACGATGCTCGTTGATGTCGTCGACCAGGGCGGCCAGTGTCGTCGACTTTCCCGAACCGGTGATCCCCGTCACCAGGACGAGACCGCGCCGGAGCTTCGCGAACTCCGCGACCGTCGACGGAAGCCCGAGCTTCTCGACCGACTTGATCTCGAATGGGATCAGCCTCATGACCGCGCCCATCGCGTCGCGCTGCTGGAACACGTTGACCCTGAAACGAGCCTTGCCCGGAAGCGCGTACGAGAGATCGAGCTCGAGGTTTTCCTCGAACATCTCCCGGTGCTTCTGGGTGAGGATCGCGTAGATGATCTCCTGGAGGTCCTTCGGCAGGAGCACGCGGTAGCCGGGCAACGGCCTCAGATCGCCGTGGACGCGCAGCATCGGCGGCCGCCCGGCCGTCATGTGAAGGTCCGACGCCTGGTGATCGAGCACCGCGAACAGGAAGTCGGCGAGGTTCGGTTCCCTCTCCTCTGCCGCCACCTCCACCACCGGCTCCGCGGCGGGGGCCTCGACCATCGGGATGTCGTCGGGGCCGAAGCTGCCGGTGGTCACGGACGCCGCGGCCGGAGTCGCCACCGGGGCGGGTTGAGGACCGTAGACGCGGTCTATCGCGGCGAGGAGGTCTTGTCGATACGCCGCGGCCGGAGCAACTGCAACACCTGCAACCGCCGCGATCTCCTCGACCGCCAGGTGGTTGCGCGGCTCCGCCAGCGCGACCACCAGCGTGCCGTTCTGCATCCTCACCGGCAGGGCGAGCTGGCGACGCGCCACCTCCTCGGGGACGAGCTTGAGGGCATCGATCGTCGGCTGAGCCCCGACCGCATCGACGAACTCGAGCCCGAACTGAGTGGCACGCGCCTGCACGAGGTCGCGCTCGGTGATCACCCCGCGTTCCACGAGGATCTTCCACGCGGACGTCCCGGTCCTTGCCTCTTCGTCGGAGGCGAACGTCAACTGCTCATGAGTGACGAGCCCCTGTTCGAGCAGGACCTCGCCGAGCTGTTTGCTTACTTGCATAGCTACCTTCCCCTGTTTCGATCCGATGTTCGAAAACTCCGTTTACCTATCGGCACATAGTTCGTCGGATTCAAGCGATTCGACGGAATCCGCCTAGACCACCACCCTCAGGATCTCCTCGAGGGAGGTCGCACCCTGGCGAACCTTCTCCATCCCATCGTCCTTGAGCGCCTTCATCCCCTGCTCCCGCGCCACCCGGGCTACGGCCTCTGAGGGGGCGTTCTCCACGGTCAGGCGCTCGATCTCCTCGGTCACGGTCATCACCTCGTGGATCGCCATGCGCCCCTTGTAGCCGGTGCTCCCGCAGCTCGTGCACCCCACTGCCCGGTACAGCTTCGGAAGCTCCTCGCCCTCCTCGAAGTGGAAGCCGGCGACCCTCAGCTCCTCCTCGGTCGGGGCGTAGGGCTCCCGGCACTTCTCGCACAGCTTCCGCGCCAGTCTCTGGGCGAGAACCGAGTCCACGGCCGAGGCCACGAGGAACGGCTCGGTCCCCATCTCGATCAGACGGGTTGCCGCGGAAGGAGCGTCGTTGGTGTGGAGCGTGGACAGCACGAGGTGGCCGGTGAGGGCGGACTCGACCGCGATCTGAGCGGTTTCCCGGTCGCGGATCTCGCCGATCAGGATGATGTCGGGGTCCTGGCGCAGGATCGAGCGAAGCGCCGACGCGAACATCAGCCCGGCCTTCGGGTTGACCTGGACCTGGTTGATGCCCTGGAGCCGGTACTCGACGGGGTCCTCGACCGTCACGATATTCACCTCGGGCCGGTTGAGGATGTTGAGAGTCGCGTAGAGGGTCGTCGACTTTCCCGAACCGGTGGGCCCCGTCACCAGGATCATGCCGTAGGGCTTGCGGTAAGACTCCTCGTAGCGCGCGAAGTTCTCGGGCAGGAAGCCGAGGTCCTCGAGCTCGAGCAACACACTCGACTTGTCGAGCAATCGCATCACGATCTTCTCGCCGAAGACGGTGGGCAGGGTGGAGACGCGGATGTCGATCGACTTGCCCTGCACGGCGAGGCTGATCCGCCCGTCCTGGGGGACGCGCCGCTCCGCGATGTTGATGTCGGCCATGATCTTGAGGCGGCTGGCGATACCGGACTGAACCGACTTCGGCGGGTTCATCACCTCGTGGAGCACGCCGTCGATCCGGTAGCGGACGCGGAGCGACTTTTCCTGCGGCTCGATGTGGATGTCGGAGGCGCGATCGTTCACCGCCTGGGTGATCAGCATGTTGACGAGCTTGATGATCGGAGCGTCGTCGGCCCCCGCCTCCGCGATCGCGGCTTCGAGGTCCTGCTCCTCGGTCCCGATGTCGGCGGCGGCCTCCTCCACGAGCGTCTCGGCCGCACTGTCGAGACGATAGTGGCGGTTGATCGCCGCGAGCACGTCGACCTTGGTGGCAACCATGGATTTGATGTCGCGTTTGGTGAGCGCGCGGATGTCGTCGAGGGCCACGACGTTGGCGGGGTCCGCCATCGCCAGCACCAGGCGGCCGTCGTCCTCGAAGCCCACCGGGATGCAGTTGTGTCTCCGCGCCGTCTGCTCGGGCAGAAGCCCCACCGCCGAGGGATCTACGGGCGCCTCGCTGAGATCGATGAACTCGAGTCCGATCTGCTCGGCGAGCACCGACACGAGCCCCGCCTCCGACACGAAACCGAGCTCGATCAGGATGCGGCCCAGCGAGCGGCCCCGCTCGGCCGATTGGAAGCGCGCCTCCTCGAGCTGCTCGGTCGTTATGAGGCCGCGCGCCAGGAGTAGCTCGTCCAGCTGCCCGCGCGACGGCTTCGTTGGGGAACTCACACCCATGTCTTCCTTCTCCCCGGCCCCCATACACCTGGAAGGTCGGCTCTAGACGCTCTTGTCTTTATCGGCGGGGCGAGGACGGACTAAAGGGTCACACCCGACGAGCGCGACCTAGCGACCCCGCCTGGCCCGCGAGCAGGCTCTCCACGAGGTAGGACAGGCGGCGCCGGACCTCGGGGTCCTCGGGGAGCTCCCGCGTGCTGCCGTCGGAGAACACCAGACGCACCACCGGCTTGCCGTGCCGGGTCCGCATGCGCCGGTGCCCAGTTGGGAGGAGGTTGTCGACGAGATACGCAACCCGCCGTCGGACGTCCGCGTCGGCCGAGAGATCGTGGACCGAGCCGTCCTCCAGCACGAGCTTGACCGGGCCGGGAGAGGGCGCGACGAGGGGCGGAGGCGGCGGTGGGGGCGCCACGCGGGGAGGAGGCGGGACGAGAGGAGGAGGCGGGACGAGAGGAGGAGGCGGGACGAGAGGAGGAGGCGGGACGAGAGGAGGAGGACCCGGCGTTACCGCCGACCCAAGCCGGCGCGAGTCGTGAGACAGCAGGGCGCGGAGACGCCGCAGCATCGCTAGTGGGCCACTTAGCCCGTTGCTGCTTCCGTCGCGCCGTCGATGCGTTTCAGCACCCCGTAAAGCGTGTTGAGCATCAGGTCCTTCACGTCCTCGCGCTCGCGCGGGTCGCAGCGCATGATCTCGACCTCGTCGGGAAGCCCGAGCGCCTCGCGCACCCGGGCGAACACAGAGTCCTCGTCTTCCTCGGTCTCGTCCATGTGAGAGACGCCCACCACGTAGGGCACGTCGGCGTACCGGCGGAACGTCTCGAGGATGTGAGCGCTCTCCTCGATCGACCGCTCGTCGGCGGCGTTGACCAGCAGGATGAAGCCGATCATCCCCTCGGACAGGATCTCCCACATGACCTCGAAGCGACGCTGGCCGGGGGTCCCGAAGATGAACAGCGTCAGGTCGCCCGCGAAAGTGATGCGTCCGAAGTCCATCGCAACCGTGGTGCGCGCCTTGACGGCCTTCGTCTCGTCGGTGACGTCGCGATCGGTCCCGACCACCGCGACCTCGCTGATCGTCTTGATCAGCGTCGTCTTGCCGGCGGCGAAGGGCCCCGTCACGACGATCTTGAGCGGCCTGGCCGTCGGCCTGGCGGCGGTCGATCGTTTTCTTCGGACGATGGCTGCCCGTGAGCTCATCAGCGGCCCTCCGCTGGCCTAGAGGCCCTTGACGCCGTCGATCAACCGGGAGATGAGGCCTTTCGTGACCTGGTCGTCGTCCTCGACGCGCTTGCGCTCGTCGTCGTCCTTGCCCTCGGAGGCTTTGTGTGCGGGACCACCGCGACGCGGCGAGTCGTCGTCCGAAAATAGCCCCGCCAGCTCGCGCACGACCGCAGCTCGGTCGACAGTCGGAGAGGCGTCCGGAGCGGGCGGTTCCGGCGCCTCCGTAGCCGGCTCCTCGCCCTCGCTGACGTCGGCCTCGGGAACCTCGGTGGGCGGAGCGGGCTCGCCCATCAGATCGGACAGGAACGTCTCCTCTTCCTCGCCGACCCCGGCGGGCTCCGCCTCCGCGTCCGCGATCTCCTCGGAAGGGATCTCGTCTTCGGTCATCGGCTCGGGCTCGAGCTCGGCGCGCAGCGCCTCTTCGTCGAGCTCCTCGATGGTGGGCACGTCGGTGACGAGGTCCTCGGGGCCGGGGGCGTCGAAGCTCTCGACCGGAACCTCGGGCTCCTCGAACCATTCGTCCGGTGGCTGGCCCTCGCTGGCGGCCTGGGCGAGGGCTTCCTCCTCTTCTGCCCCCTCCTCCTCCCAGCCCTCGGCCTCGTGCTCGTCGGCCAGGAACGCGGGCGCCTCTTCGGCGACGGCATCCATTCCCTCGGCCTCCGGCTCGCTGGGGAACTCCTCCGGCTCCACCTCGGACTCGCCGGCGACCCACTCCGGCTCGGCCTCGGCTTCCTCGACGGCTTCCGGCTCGGGGTGCTCCTCCGGCTCCTCGAAGGCTTCCTCGACGGCTTCCAGCTCGGGCTGCGACTCGAAGGCTTCCTCGACGGCTTCCAGCTCGGGCTGTTCCTCCGGCTCCTCGGCGGCCTCGGCTGCCTCCGCTTCCCAGCTGGTCACGGACTCACCTGCCGCCACCTCGACGTCGATCTCTTCGCCCGTGTCGGCCACGTCGACGAGGCCCGCCGACACGAGGCCGTACATGGTCCGCATTGCCTGGAACTCGTCGAGCTCGCACATCGCCGCGATGTCGCTGAGTGTGCGGATGCCGTCCACGAGCACCAGGACGCGCCACTCTTCGGGAGTGATGTTGATCTCGAGCGCGCCCTCCGGCGGTTGCGGCGCCATCGCGAGCACCGCGCCCATGGTCGGGATCTTGCGCTGGATAACCTCTAGCTCGTCGAGACGCCGCGACGCCTCCATGATGAGGTTCTCGACGCTCACTCCGATCGGCACCTCGACGTCTACCTCGAGGTCTCCCTGCCACTCGAACTGACCCAACTCCCACCGGAGGAGGTCGAACACCGAGTCTTCGATCTGCTGCCGGACCGCGCTTTCGATCTGCTCGAGGTTCACCGCCTCCGAAGACACGAGGATGTCGCCGACCCGCTCGCCGGTCTCGGCGTGCTGGTCGAGCGCTTTGCGCAGGACGTTCTCTGTGATCGCGCCGGAGCGGATCAACTTCTGCCCGAGAGGCTCGCGCGACAGACTCGACTCCGCGTAGTAGACCTCACCGTCGCGGAAGAAAACGCGGCCGCTCCCCGCCTTGCGTTCGACGTCCAGCTGACCCGTTCTCTTGGACAGAGACAGGAGCCGGAATATGTCGGCAAGTGTGAAGTCGTCGAGCGTCCCTTTGAGCATGACGGTTCCCTTCTAGAGCCCGGTCACCAGGACACGCGCGGCTCGGACGGCTGGTCTTCCTGCTCCTCCGGAGCGGGCGGGGCCACCGGCTCTTCGTGCCAGGCCGTGCCCTGCTCCTCGTGCGTCGGCGCGCCGAAGGACTCGTCCTTCCACGCCTCGCTCGCGGGCTCTACGGGGGCCGGCGCGTGAACGGGCTCTTGCTCCATAACCGCGGCGATCCGTTCGGAATAGCGTCGCATCTCGTACAGGATCAGCCCCACCTTGCTGTCCTTGGAAGTGACCGCGACTAGCACGGCTTCACCCGCCGCCATCAACACCACGTAGCCCTGCTCGCCCTCCACGAACACCTGCGCGAGGTCGCCCTTGCCGAGTCCCTGCGCGGCCCGCTCACCGAGAGTCAGCAGCGCCGCGCTCATGGCGGCGAGGCGATCCTCCTCGACGTGAGGGGGAAGAGCAGAAGCCATCGGCAGCCCGTCCGCGCTGACGACGGCGGCGGCCTCGACGTCCGGGGATACCTCGAGGAAGTCATCGAGGGCGGCGGCCAACAGGTCGGCCTTCGTCATGGGGTCCTCCTTTGAAGCCCGGCGTTAGTGAGACTCTTGATAAACGAACATCTGACTCGTGTTTCGGCAAGGGCCATGGCCGAGTTGAGCCTCTTGTCCGAAACTACTCGTCCCCCCTGTTCGTCGGGGGAACCCCGGCGCCAAGGCGCCTCCTTCGCGGCCCCCCTCCCGCCGGTTCCCCCCTTCCCCCCTCCTATTGGTGCGACCCTATAGCCCTCACGGCGGCGGCCGACATCGTCCCTATCGGCGGATCCTGGCCCGTCCAGATCCGGAACGAGGCCGCCGCCTGGTGCACCAGCATCCCGAGCCCTCCCCACGCATCGGCCCCCGCGGCGCGCGCTCGCTCCACCATCGGCGTGCTGGGCGGCTGGTAGATGAGGTCGACGACGAGCTGGCCCGCCCGGAAGGAGGCGGAAGGGACCACGTCCCTGCGATCCATTCCCACCGGGGTTGCGTTCACGACCACCTCGGCGGCCGAAACGAGCTCCGCCGCTCGATCCCACGCGTGCAGGTCCGCACGCCCCCCTTCCACCAATCCCACGAGCTTTGCCGCCACCTCGGTCCGGCGGGCCGCGATCGCGATCCGCCCCGCGCCGAGGTCATCGAGAGCCTTCACGACGGCGCGGGCCGCACCGCCCGATCCCAGCACTACGCACTCCATCCCGGTCACGTCGTACCCCGCGTCACCGACAACGAACTCCGTGAACCCGTCGATGTCGGTGTTGTGCCCTATCAGCTCCTCGCCGACGCGCTGGATCGTGTTCACCGCACCGACCGCGCGCGCATCGCCCGAGAGCTCGTCGAGCAAGCCCATCACCTCTTCCTTGTGCGGCATCGTCACGTTCGCGCCCATGGCCCCCAGCGCGCGCAACCCGCCCACCGCAGCCGCGAGGTCCTCCGGGCGCGTCGGGAACGAGAGGTAGATCCACTCCAGCGCGAGCCGCCTGAAGGCGGCGTTGTGTATGACCGGCGACAGCGTGTGATCGAGCGGCCACCCCAGAATGCCGACCAGGCGCGGCGACGCGAGGCGCGCTCTCAACATTCGAGGGCCTGGTACGTCGCCTTGTTCTGAAGGAACTCGTCGTAACCGACGCTGAACGCATGGTGACCCTCGCAGTCCGCCAAGACGTAGTACAGCCAGTCGCCGTCGGCGGGGTCGGCTGCGGCGCGCAGCGCCTCGATACCGGCGGCTCCTATCGGCGTCGGCGGGAGCCCCGGAAAAAGACGAGTGTTGTAAGGCGAGTCCACCGCCAGGTCTGAGCGCGTCAAGACTTCCTTGTGCTCTCCAAGCGCATACAGCACGGTTGCGTCGATCCCCAACCGGATCCCTTGCTCGAGGCGGTTGTAGATCACGGCCGCGATCTTGGCGCGCTCGGACGGGACACGTGCCTCGGCCTCGACCATCGACGCAACGATGATCGCCTGGTAGGGCGTGACGCCGAGCAATTCGACCTTCGAGAGGTCGAGCTGCCCGACGCGCTTTTCGAACTCGTCTACAAGGCGGGTCGCCACCGTCGCGGCCGTGTCCTCCTCGACCACCTGATACGTGGACGGGAACAGCAATCCCTCGAGCGTGTCGACGTCGTCGGGCCGGTAGCGCGATCTGATCTCGCCGGTGCCGACCACCCTCAGGAACGCATCGGCCGCTATATGCGTGTCCCGTTCCAGGATGCGGGCGAAGTCGGTGAGCCACGACCCCTCCGGGAAGGTCACGTTGACGAACTCCAACACGGGCCCTTCGAGCAACTCATCCAGCGCGTCCCGTGCGCTCAAGCCGGTGCGGAGCTCATAGGTCCCGGCCTGGATCACCTCCTCGCCACTCCTGAGGTATGCCGCGACCCGCACGCCGAACCCCGAGCGGACCACGTCGCGCTCCTCCAAGAGCTCTCCGACCCGTTCTATCGACGCTCCTTCGGGGATCTCGACTTCGACCTTCTCGCCGGGATCACTTCCACCGAACACTCCTATCGACCGCAGGTACAGCATCCCGGCGAGAGCCGGCGCGCCGAGAAGGGCCGCCACGATGAGGAATACGACCACCACCTTGCCGCGCGGTGTGAGTCTCATCTGTTCGCGTCGAGATAGTTCTGCAGCATCACCTGAGCTGCGACCGCGTCGACGATCCGACGGCGCGCCCGGCGCGACCCTCCTGCGGCGCGCAGCCCCTGTTCCGCTACCACCGTGCTCAGCCGCTCGTCGAACTCATGGACCGTGACCTCCACGGTCGTTCGCAGTCGGTCGACGAAATCGGCGCGTGACTCGACGGCCGCGCCGGCCCGACCGGACAGAGACACGGGCCGCCCGACCACTATCTCGCCTACCGAGAACGCGCGCACGATCTCGGCGAGGCGCGCCACGGGATCGGTCCGATGCGCATCTATCACCTCGAGTGGACGAGCGAAGCGCGTCGATTCGTCGGCTATCGCAACCCCGTAGCGGCGCTCTCCGGGATCCACTCCGAGGATCATCGCGACAGCGCGTCTCGCGCCGCCTTGGCCACGGCCTCTATCGCCTCTTCGAGACGCTCCGCCGACGGCCCGCCCGACACCGCCAGCTCCGGCTTGCCGCCCGCGCCGCCGCCGAGCAGCTCGGCTCCGGGGGCCAGGAGCTCGCGCGCCGAGATCCCGCGCTCGGCGAGGTCCTTCGTCACGGCGCCGACCAGGTTGGCCCTCCCCTCGCCCACGGCTCCGAGGACCACCACTGCCGACCCGAGCATTCCCTTCAGCCTCTGCGCAAGGGAGCGCAAGGCGTCGACGCCGACGTCTCGTCGCGCCACCACGAGGCGCGTCCCGTCCAGGTCGGTCGCCGCGTCCGCGAGCGATCTAGCATCCGCCTCCGTACCCCTACGTTCGACCTCGGCGAGCCGCCGCTCCATCTCTTTCTGCGTCTGGAGCAGCCTTTCGATCCGGCTCGCCACCTCGTCGGGGCTCACCTTGAGCAGATCCGCGGCTCGCTCTAGCGCCCGCGCGCGCCCCTCCAGGAACCGCAGCCCCTCCTGGCCTACGAGCGCCTCGACCCGCCGCAGGTTCGCTCCGACCGAGCCCTCGCTCGTCAGCACCGCAACGCCGATCTGGCTCGTGTGCGGTACGTGGGTCCCCCCGCACAACTCCTTCGAGTAGTCGCCGACCTCGACCACCCGCACGAAATCGCCGTACTTCTCGCCGAAGAACGCAAGCGCTCCTATCGATTTCGCGTAGTCGAAGCTCGTCTCGTATGCCCGCACCGGGTCGTCGTAGAGCAACCGTCTCTCCAGTTCCTCGGAGATGTCCGTCATCTCGTCTGGTTTCAGCGCCTCGAAGTGGCTGAAGTCGAAGCGGAGCCGGCCCGGCTCCACGAGCGACCCCATCTGGCGGACGTGGTCGCCGAGTTTGCCACGGAGGATCCAGTGAACTATGTGGGTGGCGGTGTGTGCCCTCTGAGTCCCGGCGCGGAAGGAGACGTCCACCACGGCCTCGACGTCGTCGCCGACGGCGAGGTCCCCCGACGTCACGCGCACCCTGTGCCCGGTGAGCCCGGGCACGAGCGGTCTCGTATCGAGGACTGCGGCGACGCCGTTGGGCCCGGTGAGCGCGCCGCGATCGCCGACCTGACCCCCGCCCTCGGCGTAGAACACGGTGCGATCGAGCACCACGTCGACCTCGTCGCCTTCCTGCGCGACCGACAGCGAGCTCTCCTTGTCGGCGATGCCCAATACGCGCGCGGTGGTCGCGAGGTGCTCGTAGCCGAGGAAATCGGTTCGTCCGTGCTCGTCCAGCAGCGGAGAGAGCAGCTCGGCCGAGGGCTCGGCCTCCCCCGCCCCTCGCGCCGCACGGGCTCGTTGACGCTGTTCGTCCATCAGCACCTCGAAGCGTTCGACATCGACCGCGCGGCCCGCTTCCCTCGCGATCTCCGAGGTGAGATCGATCGGGAACCCATAGGTATCGTGAAGGCGGAAGGCGACGTCGCCGGACAGGGCGGCTTCCCTGGAAGTCTCGATCTCCTGCTCCAAGAGCTGAAGGCCCTGGCGCAAAGTGGCGGAGAAACGCTCTTCCTCGCGCGCGGCCACATCGAGCACGAAACCCTTCCTCTCCTTTATCTCTGGGTAGGCGTCGCCCATCAGCTCGACACAGGTCTCGATGAGGGGCGGCAGCACCGACTCGTTGCGCCCGAGCAGGCGGGCGTGACGTATCGCGCGGCGCATCACGCGACGAAGCACGTATCCCCGTTCCTCGTTGGAGGGAAGCACCCCGTCGGCGATCAGAAAGGTCAGCGACCGCCCGTGGTCGGCGAGGATCCTCAGTCCCACGTCCGTGCCGGGTTCGTCTCCGTAGCTCCTGCCGGTCAGCTCCTCGGCTCGCTCGACCATGGCTCCCAGCGTGTCGGTCTGATATATCGAGTCCGCGTCCTGGAGCACGGTCGCGAGGCGCTCGACGCCGGCCCCGGTGTCGATGTTCTTCTTGGGAAGCTCGGCGATCGGGTCGAGCGCGGCGTTGCAATCGTTCTGCATGAACACGAGGTTCCAGATCTCGACGTAGCGTTCGGCGTTTTCCTGAGGCCCGAGCTCGGATGCCTGTCCGAAGCGATCTCCTCGATCCGCGTATATCTCCGAGCACGGCCCGCACGGTCCGGCCACTCCCATCGACCAGAAGTTCTCGACTTTCCCCCACCGGAGGATGCGCTCGGGCGGCACGCCCACCGCGTCTCGCCAGATGTCGGCGGCCTCGTCGTCGGTCTCGTAGGTCGTGACCCACAGCTTCTCGGGATCGAGCCCGTAGCCCTCGGTCACGAGCTCCCACGCCCACGGACAAGCCTTCTCCTTGAAGTAGTCGCCGAAGCTGAAGTTGCCGAGCATCTCGAAGAAGGTCAGGTGACGGGAGGTCTTGCCGACCTCGTCGATGTCGGTCGTTCGGAAGCACTTCTGGACGCTGGTCGCCCGGGCGAACGGCGGGGTCTGCTCCCCCACGAAATACGGCTTGAACTGGTTCATGCCGGCGTTGGTGAGCAGCAGCGTCGGGTCGTTCGGGACCAGGGACGACGACGGCACGCTCTGATGATCTCGTTCTGCGAAGAACGAGAAGAATGTGTCGCGGATCGTTCGGGAATCCATCCTGCCTATGAGGCTACCGGTCGCGGCCCTCTCGGGCGTGGTGCCTCCGGCCGGCTATGCCTGGTTCTGCTCGAGGCGACGGTTGATGCCGTCGAGCATCCGACCTGCGATCGCGTTCGGCGTGAACTGAGACCGGCGGGATTGGAGCCAGCGGTCGACTTCCAGTGCCACGGCAACTCCGAGCGCGATCCAGATCACCCGCTTCAGGACGAACGTGATCAACATGGCGGCAACGTTACCCCTCCTTTACCGAACTGATCGCCGGAACTCACTCATACCGGGTGCTGCGGCGATCAGTTCGCGGTGTCTCGGTCGTCCCCCCTCTTCTTGAGCTCCTCCAGGCCCTCCGAGAGCTCTTTCTCCCGGCCCGTGACGGCCTCGAAGTAGCGTCGGTCGCGAAGAGCCTCGGGAAGGTAGGTCTCGGAGACCCAGCCCCCGTGGGCGTGCGGATACTCGTATCCCCTCCCCGCTCCGGTCGCGCGCGAGGCGGGCGAATGCGCATCCCGCAGATGATCCGGAACGGCCAGAGGACCGGACGAGGCGACGTCCTCCTCGGCCCGCCAGATCGCCGTCGCCGACGCGTTCGACTTCGGCGCCAGGGCCAGGTACGCGGCCGACTGTGCGAGATTCAGCTTCGCCTCGGGCAGCCCCACGAACTCGAGCGCGTGGTGCGCGGAGACGGCGACCTGGAGCGCGGTGGGATCTGCATTGCCGACGTCCTCCGAGGCGAAGATCACCATGCGGCGCGCGATGAAGCGCGGGTCCTCCCCCGCGTCGAGCATGCGCGCGAGCCAGTACACCGCCGCATCGGGATCCGAACCCCGCATCGACTTGATGAACGCAGAGATCACGTCGTAGTGCCAGTCCCCCGCCTTGTCGTAAGGGAGGGCGCGGCGCTGCAGGGCCTCCTCGGCGGTGCTCAGGTCGATGCGCCCCGATCCGGCGGCGAGCATCCCAGCGGCCTCGAGCGCGTTGAGCGCGACGCGGGCGTCACCATGAGCTCCGCCTGCGAGGTGTGCGAGCGCCCCCGCCTCGACCTCCAGGTTCATCTTGCCGAGGCCGCGCTCGGTGTCGGTCAGCGCGCGCTCGACGATCTCCCGCAGATCGTCCTCGGTAAGGGCCTCGAGCCGGAACAGGAGGCTGCGCGACATCAAGGGAGAGTTCACCTCGAACGATGGGTTCTCGGTCGTTGCGCCGACGAGCACGATCCATCCGTTCTCGACCGCCGGAAGCAGAGCGTCTTGCTGGGCCTTGTTGAAGCGGTGGATCTCGTCCAGGAACAGGAGCGTGCGGCGTGAGTGCTGGGCGAGGCGGTCCTTTGCCCCTCCGATCACCTTCCGGACGTCGGCAACGCCGGCCGTGACCGCCGACATCGGTTCGAAGTGGGCCTCGACGGCTCGGGCTATGACGTGGGCAAGGGTCGTCTTGCCCGACCCCGCCGGCCCCCACAGGATGACCGACGAGATCTCGCCCGACTCGATCAGCTTGCGCAGCGCCCGTCCCGGGCCGAGCACGTGGGCCTGTCCAACGATCTCATCGAGTGCTCGGGGGCGCATCCGCGCGGCCAGCGGTGCGTACTGGTCGAAGCGCTCGGTCAGGGCATGGTCGAAGAGGTCCACGCCCCCATGCTCGCACGGAGGCTTACGTCTCGGGCCCCCGCGGGGGCGCGGTGCTGCGGATGTGCAGCGCCCTGAGCTGAACCTCGTCGACGGGGGCCGGCGCCCCGGTCAGCGGATCGGTGGCGCTCTGCGTCTTGGGGAACGCGATCACCTCGCGGATGTTGGTCTCGCCCGCGGCGAGCGCCACCAGCCGATCGATCCCCGGAGCGATCCCACCGTGCGGCGGCGCGCCGTAGCGGAACGCGGACAATAGGAACCCGAACTTCTGGTTCGCCTCCTCCGAACTGAGCCCGAGAGCGGCGAACACGCGCTCCTGCGTCTCGCGATCGTGGATACGGATCGAGCCGCTGGCGAGCTCCCATCCGTTGAGCGTGATGTCATATGCCTTCGACAGAACCTTGCCGGGGTCGGTCTCCAGGAGATCGATCGTCTCCTCCGCGATCCCCGTGAACGGGTGGTGCGAGAAGCCCCAGCGCTGTTCCTCGTCGTTCCACTCGAACCATGGATAGTCCGTGATCCACACGAACTTCCACGCGCCCGGGTCGGAGCGGTCGAGTTGCGGGATGAGCCCGTAGCGTTCGGCGAGCCTCTGTCGCAGCGCCCCCAAGACCCCGTGCACCAGAGAGCGGCGCGCATCGGCCACGATCAGGACGAGATCGCCCTTTTCGGCGTGGGCGGTCTTTGCGAGGCCGGCGCGTTCCTCCTCGGAAAAGAACTTGTCGAGCGGAGACTTGAGCCCCTCCTCTGTGATACCGACCCACACCAGGCCCCCTGCACCCAACGACTTGGCCTCGTCCACGAGCGCATCTAGCTCCCGGCGCGACATCCCGGCCTGGCCCGGTAAGACGATGCCCTTGACGAGGGTGTCTTGGAACACCTTCACCTGGGTGCCGGCGAACACGTCGGACAGGTCTTTAAGCTCCATCGCGAAACGCGTGTCGGGCTTGTCGGTGCCGTAGCGATCCATCGCGTCCGCGTAGGAGAGCCGCGGGAACGGCGGAAGCTCCACCCCGAGAACCTCCTTCCAGACGTAGGCAAGGCACCGTTCGGTCACGTCGAGAACGTCCTCGACGTCCACGAAACTCATCTCGAGGTCCAGCTGGGTGAAATCTGGCTGTCGGTCGGCACGCAGGTCCTCGTCCCTGAAGCAACGAACGATCTGGTAGTAGCGGTCGAGCCCGGCAACCATGAACAGCTGCTTGAAGAGCTGTGGCGACTGCGGAAGCGCATAGAAGCTCCCCGGATGCAGGCGAGCCGGCACGAGGAAATCGCGAGCACCCTCCGGAGTGGAACGCGTGAGCATTGGGGTCTCGATCTCGATGAACCCCTCCGAGTCAAAGAAATGCCTGATCGCGCCGATGATGCGGTGCCGCAGCTTGAGGTTGTCCTGCATGCTCTCGCGCCGTAGATCGAGGTATCGGTAGCGAAGGCGTAGCTGCTCGTCGACCTCTTGGTACTCGTCGATCTGGAACGGCGGCGTCTCGGCGCGCGAGAAGATCTCGACCTCGGCGGCGGCCACCTCCACCTCGCCGGTCGGAAGCTTCGGATTCACGGTTCCCTCCTTGCGCGGACGCACCGCACCCACGACCTTGATGCAGAACTCGCCGCGCAGCTCCTGCGCGGCCGCGTGAGCGTCCTCGGAGACGTCCGGACCGAACACGACCTGCACCAGCCCTGCCGTGTCGCGCAGGTCTATGAACGTGACCCCTCCGTGATCGCGACGAGAATGCACCCAACCGCAGAGAGCCACCTCTTGTCCTATGTGCTTGCCCGTAAGGTCGCCGCATCGATGGGACCGCATCATGAGGTCCCGCTCTCCTCCTGGTAGACCCGCATGACGGTGGGGATGATCTGTGAGCGCGCGACCCTCTGCTGTTCGCCACTTCTGAGATCCTTGAGAGTGACCTCGCCGGCCGCGAGCTCGTCCTCCCCGATGATCGCCGCCCAGCGCGCACCGGTGCGGTCGGCGTCCTTCATCTGTCCCTTCATTCCGCGGCCCATCAGGTCCAGCTGGCACGGGAAGCCGTCCCGGCGAAGCTCGGTGGCGACCGAGAGGGCCGCTCGCTGTGCCTCCTCGCCGAGGGCGACCACGTAGACCTCGACCGGAGGCCGCGGCGCGCGCGCCGGCACCGCCAAAGCCATCAATATCCGGTCCACCCCGAGCGCAAAACCGATCGCCGGCAGCGGCGGGCCCCCAAGACTCTCGGAGAGTCCGTCGTAGCGTCCACCCCCACCGACCGCGTTCTGCGCGCCGAGCCCTTCTGCCACGAACTCGAACGCGGTGCGCGTGTAGTAATCGAGTCCCCGCACGAGTCGTGGCTCGAGCTCGAACCCCACACCGAGCTCACCCAGCAGTTCCCGAACCGACTCGAAATGCTTACGGCACGCATCGCAAAGGTGATCTGTGATCACCGGCGCGTCCCGCATCACCGCAACCGTCTTTGCCTCCTTCGAGTCGAACGTGCGAAGAGGATTCGTATCGATCCGCGCCCGATCGTCGGGCGCGAGGTCGTCCACGCGCTTCTTCAGGAAATCCACGAGCAACGCTAGGTATCCTCGCCGGCACGATTCATCCGGGTGGCCGATCGAGTTGAGCATCAGCGACGCTTCGATGCCGACCTCTTTCAGGTAACGCACCCCGAGTTCGATCACCTCGGCATCGACGCGCGGATCGTCCGAGCCGATTGCCTCGATGTCTATCTGCAGGAACTGGCGGTGGCGGCCCTTCTGTGGACGCTCCTGGCGGAACATCGGCCCGGCGAAGGAGAGCTTCACCGGCAGGGGCCCCCGATGGAGCCCATGCTCCAGCACGGCCCGCATGACCGAGGCGGTGACCTCGGGTCGGAGCGTCAACGACCGGCCTCCGAGGTCTTGGAACGTGTACATCTGCTTGGTCACGACCTCGCTGGTGGATCCCACACCGCGTTCGAACACCTCGGTGTGCTCGAAAACGGGGATCTCGATCGGCTCGTAGCCCGCGTAGCCGAAGACGCCGGCGAGGGCGAAGTTGCGGAGGTACTCCCACGACCACGACTCGGGCGGGAGCAGGTCGCGCGTCCCTCGCGGTGCGCGAAAGGTACGGTCCGACTCGGCCATGGTCCCGCATCCTAGTGGGCTGGGTTCGCGACGCCTGTGGTTGGATAGGGGGCCGCCGGTCGAGCGTTCAAGGAGGTCCGATGGTAGGAGCGCGCACCGAGGACAGGACCGAGCTACCTCGCATCGCTCGCAGGCTGCGCGAGCACATCGTTACATCCACTACCGCGGCCGGCTCGGGGCACCCCTCGAGCTCGCTGTCGATGGTCGAGATCCTGGTCGTGCTGTACTTCGGGGGCGTGCTGCGCTACGACCCGAGCACCCCCGAGGACCCCGACCGCGACCGCTTCATCCTCTCCAAAGGCCACGGTGCGCCGGGCCTGTACTCGGTCCTGGCCGAAGCGGGCTTCTTCCCGACCGGCGATCTCGCGACCCTGCGGCGACTCGGTTCTCCTCTCGAGGGCCACCCCAACATGTGTCGGCTCCCCGGCGTCGAGGCGTCCACGGGCTCCCTGGGTCAAGGCCTGTCCATCGGCATCGGACACGCGCTGGCCGGCCAGCTCGACGGACGCGACTACCGCGTCTACGTGATGTGCGGCGACGGCGAGACCGAAGAGGGCCAGGTGTGGGAGGCGTACATGTACGCCGGCAACCACGCCCTCGACAACCTCACCGTCATCATCGACCGCAACCGCTTCCAGCAGACCGCCGCGGTGGACGAGATCCAGCCGCTCGATCCCCTCGAAGACAAGATCGCCGCGTTCGGGTGGCAGGTGCGCGCGATCGACGGGCACGATCTCGACGAGGTCGCCGACGCTCTGGCCTGGGCCAGGAACGTGCGCGGCAGACCCCAGGCGATCGTCGCCAACACCGTCAAAGGCAAGGGTGTGGCCCTCCTCGAGGCGACTCCCGGGAAATGGCACGGCAAGGCCCTTCCCGAAGAGGACGAGCTCGAGGCGCTCCAAGAGATAGGAGTGGAGTGATGGGCGATTTCGGACTGTCGCACGTCGAGCTCGAGATCGGCGCGGCGACACGCGAGGCGTTCGGCGAGGCTCTCGCGGAGGCCGGCGCCGACGAACGCATCGTGGTGCTCGACGGTGACGTGAACAACTCGACGTACACGAACAAGTTCGCGGGCGAGTATCCAAACCGCTTTTTCAACGCAGGCATCGCCGAGTCCAACCTCGTCGGGATCGCTTCCGGGTTGGCCGCGTCCGGCAGGATCCCGGTCGTGGCCTCGTTCGCTTGTTTCCTCCTGTGCAACGCATACGACCAGATCCGTATGTCCGTGGCGTTCCCGAACCTCAACGTCAAGCTGGTGGGCACGCACGCGGGCATCTCGATCGGTGAGGACGGACCGTCGCAGATGGCGATCGAGGACGTCGCGCTCGCCTGCGCTCTTCCCGGCGTGACCGTGATCGTTCCGGCCGACGCTCCCAGCGCGAAGGCCGCGACGGCGGCGATGCTCGAACGAGAGGGTCCGACCTACCTGCGCTGCGGACGGCCCGGGGTTCCGCTGATCTACTCGGAGGGGGCCGACTTCCACGTCGGCAAGGCAAACCAGCTGCGCGATGGCGACGACCTGACGATCGTTGCCAACGGCATCATGGTGGCGATGGCCCTGGACGCCGCGGAGGCGCTGTCCGAGGAGGGGATATCCGTCCGGATACTCGACATGCACACGGTCAAACCGGTCGACGCCGCCGCGATCGAGCGCGCCGCGAACGAGACGCGCGGCATCGTCGTGGCGGAGGAACACCTCGCCTACGGTGGGCTCGGGGCCACGGTCTCGATGGTGGTCTCCGAACACCGTCCCTCGCGCATGGCGTTCGTGGACCTCGGCGACACGTACGCAACCTCGGGCGCGCCGGACGAGCTCCTTCGCCAGTACGGGCTGACGCCGGAAGCGATCGTCGACGCCGCCCACCGCGTCCTCAAGGACTGACGCGGAGCCCGACGCCGAGTTGCATCTCAACCACCGATGCGGTGGTTCACGTGCAAGTCAGCGTGGGGGGATCAGAACGACTTGTCGGAGTCCAGCAGGATCGTGACCGGGCCGTCGTTGGTGAGCCCTACCTGCATCATCGCTCCGAACTCCCCGGTCGCGCACCTGATCCCGAGCGCTCTCAGCTCTTCGACGGCGCGCCCGTAGGTGGCCTCGGCCCCCGGGCCCTGCGCGGCCCTCACGAACGAGGGCCGGCGACCCTTGCGCGCGTCGCCGTAGAGCGTGAACTGCGAAACGACCAAGGCCTCCCCGTCGACATCCAGCAACGACCGATTCATCTTGCGCTCGTCGTCGGGGAAGATCCTGAGGTTCGCCACTTTGTCCGCGAGCCAGCGCGCCTCGGCTGCTCCGTCCCCCGGGCCGATCCCCACCAGCACCACGACCCCTTCGCCGATCTCGCCCACCACGCGATCGTCGATCGCGACCCTGGCCTCGGACACGCGCTGGACCACGGCTCTCATCGGAGCACCGGGAGGACGGAGGCCAAGATGCTGCGGGCGATGGGGGCGGCGACCCTCCCGCCTACGCCGCCGTACTCGGACACCAACGCCACCGCCACGTCGGGAGCGCCAGCCGGCGCGAAGCATATGAACCACGCGTGGTTGCGGCGTTCACCGGCGACGTCGACCTCGGCGGTGCCGGTCTTCCCCGCGACCCGAACCCCCGAGATCTGCGCCGCCGTGCCGGTGCCTCCCAGGACGACCCCTTCCATGAGCCGCGTGAGGGTCTCGGCGGTGCGCCGGCGTATCACCCGGCGTCCACGAGTGGGCTCCGAGCGCGCGACGCGCGGCTCCATACGGATCCCGTCGTTGGCGACGGTCGCCGCGATCGTCGCCATCTGGAGGGGGCTTGCCACGACCTGTGCCTGCCCGATCGCGCCCCACAGCAGGTCACCCTCGTCCTCCGGGAAGGGGAACGACGGATCCGCTGCTTCCAGAGGCATGCGAGGCGCCCGGTTGAATCCGAACCCCTCCGCGTAGCGTGTCAGCTTTCGCGCCCCCAGCCGCTCGGCGACCTGCGCGAACGCGGTGTTGACGCTGTGCCGCAACGCGGTCGCGAAATCGATCGTGCCGAACTCGCCCGACTCGAAGTTGCGCACGCCCTTGTACTCCTGGGGCCCGGTGAGCTCGGTGCTCGGAGTGACCTCGCGGGCATCGAGTGCGGCCGCGGCGGTCATCGCCTTCAACGACGACCCCGGTGGGTAGAGGCCGGAGAGCGCGCGGTTGAAGGGCTCAACGTCGACGACTCCGACGTAGTTGTTCGGATCGAACGAGCTCGACGAGACGACCGCCAGCAGGTTTCCTGAGGACGGCTCGAGCACGACCGCTCCGCCGACGGTGGCGCCGTATGCGCTTTCTGCAGCGCGCTGCACTTCGACGTCTAGCGTGCTGCGCACCGGTCTCCCCGGGCGCGCCCTGGCGTGCCCGAGCTCCTCCACGATCCGGCCGCGGCGGTCTCGGACCACCACCTGCGTTGCCGGCTCCCCCGCGAGCCGCTCCTCGAACGCCTCCTCGATCCCGGAGGCACCGACGAGGTCCCCCGCCTCCCGAAGCGGGTGCGCGTCCCTCAACTCTTTGCGCTCGAGCGGCGCCAGGTGCCCCACCGCGCTTCCGGCGAGCGAGCCGAACGGGTAGCGCCTCCGGTCCTCCGCCCCCACCGCAAGCCGCCGGCCCGACCGATCGAGGATCGGGGCGCGGGGCGGCCAGCGCATCACCACGTCGAAGCGAGTCGCGCCGTCGATCCCCGGCCACAGCGACCCCTTCGACCATGCGACCTTCCAGTCGTCGGATCCGGGATCGTAGGAGAGATCCAGCGTCCCTGCGAGCACGACCGGCTTGCGTGCCGCGACCGACACGTAGGTGACGTCGTAGGTCGCGGTCGTACGCGGCGGAGGGCCATCGAAGTCCGGCTGCCTCACGCCCCCCGTCCGCTGCACGGCAAAGGATGTGACCTCTCCCCTCTCGAGCTGTCGTTCGAACCACTTCTGAAGCCGGTCCGCTTCCTGCGAAAGGTTCGCCATCTCGGCCACGGTGGACCAGTCCCCGGAGCTCCACGCGGCGACGAACTCGTCGGCCGCCTCGGCGGCAGAGGGAAGGGATTCCTCCGAGGAGGTGCACGACGCGAAGAGAACGAAAGCGGTTGCGAGAACACTTCCCCACCGCAGCGCAGGGGGACGCGACACGGACCCCACTACGAGCGGGCGGGTGACGGAACCACTCGGTAGACGTCGAAGACGGAATCGACCCTGCGCACGCTCTGAAGCACGTGCTCGAGATGCGAGGGATCGGCCAGCTCGAACGCGAACGTGAGCGTCGCTATCCCGTCGCGTCCCGCCCGCGACGTCGAAGACAGGATATGGATCCCCTGGTCGGAGATCGCGGACGTCACGTCACGCAGCAGCTTGGAACGATCGAGGGCCTCCACCTGGATCGCGACCACGAACGTCCCCTGCTGACGGTTGTCCCACCACACCTCGGACATCCGCTCTCGGTCGACGTGCTCGAGCGCCTTGGCGTTGGGGCAATCCTTCCGATGTACAGAGACCCCGCGCCCGCGCGTCAGGAAGCCCACGATCGGATCGCCCGGCACCGGCGTGCAGCATCTGGCCAGCCGCACGAGCAGGTCGTCGTGGCCCTCCACGATGACTCCCTTCCCACGGGGCCTGGAGGGACGCCGCGGTCGCGCCGGTTCCGGTTCGGGCTCCTCGGGCTCCGGCTGGAGCAGCCGGATGATCCTCGTCGTCACCGACTGGGTAGACAGATGCCCCTCCCCTATCGCCACGTGCATCGAATCCAGATCGGGGTATTTGAGCTCACCCGACACGGTCGCGAGCACATCGCCTTTCGAGATCCGATCCACGGGGAGGCCCTGCTTACGTAGGGCATTGACCAACGACTCGCGTCCCTGCGCCAGTGCGTCCTCGCGCCGTTCGCGAGCAAACCACTGCCGCACCTTGCTGCGCGCTCGAGGGGTCTTCACGATCTGCAGCCAGTCCCGCGACGGTGACGCCGGTCCCTTCGCGGTGATGATCTCCACCGTGTCCCCCGAGGACAGCTCGTGATTCAGGGCCACGAGCCGGCCGTTTATCCGTGCACCGACGGTCCTGTGCCCCACCTCGGTGTGGATCGCGTACGCGAAGTCGAGAGGCATAGCGCCGCGCGGCAGGGCGATGACGTCGCCCTTCGGGGTGAACACGAACACCTCGTCCGCGTAGAGGTCGATCTTGAGGGACTCCATGAACTCCTTCGGATCCGCCGATTCGCGCTGCCAGTCCATGACCCTCTGGAGCCACGCGACCTCCTCTTCCGGAACCTTGCCTCTCTGTTGCTCCTTGTAGAGCCAGTGGGCGGCGATCCCGTACTCGGCCGTCTTGTGCATCGAGTTCGTTCGGATCTGGATCTCCATCGGTCTCCCGCCGGGCCCTATCACGGTCGTGTGGAGGGACTGATACATGTTGAACTTGGGCATCGCGATGTAGTCCTTGAACCGTCCCGGTACCGGAGTGAAAACCGTATGGATCGCTCCCAGCGCCGCGTAGCAATCCTTGATCGTGTCGACGACGACTCTCATGCCGACCAGGTCGAAGATGTCGTCGAACTGCTTGCCCCGGAGCACGATCTTCTCGTAGATCGAGTACAGGTGTTTTGGTCGACCGGAGACCTCCGACTTGATCTTCACCTCGCGCAGCTTCTTGACTACGAGATCGAACACCTCTTGGAGGAGCTTCTCTCGCTCCGGTTGCCTCTGCTGCACCAGAACCTCGATCTCCTCGAATCGTTTGGGATGAAGCGTCTGGAACGACAGGTCTTCGAACTCCCACTTGATCGCCGACATCCCCAGGCGATGGGCCAGCGGCGCGTAGATCTCTAGCGTCTCCCGCGCGATCAGCTGTTGCTTCTCGGGGGTCAACGGAGCGATCGTCCGCATGTTGTGGAGGCGGTCGGCGATCTTGATCAGCAGGACCCGGATGTCGCGCGCCGTCGCAACGATCATCTTGCGGAGGTTTTCCGCTCGGGTCTGCTCCGGCGACCGATAGCGGATCTTTTCCAGCTTCGTGACACCGTCGATCAACGCGGCTACGTCGTAACCCAGCTCGTTCTCGACCTCCCGGAGCGTGAGCTCGGTGTCCTCCACGGCGTCGTGCAGCAGGGCCGCGGCGATCGTCGTCTCTTCGAGCCCGAGGTCCGCCAGGATCGTCGCCACCCCTAGGGGGTGACTGATGAACGGGTCGCCGGACTTACGGAACTGCCCGGCGTGGGCGGCCTCCGCCATCTCGAACGCCCTCTCTATGAGCTTGGCGTTCGCCTTGGGGCGGTTGGTGCGGATCGCCTTGAGGAGCTTGTCGAGCTCCGGGTCGCGCGCCGGCCGGACGCGCTGCAGCACAGCCTTGACCCCGCGTGCCGGCGTCTCGGGCGGTCGACCTTGGCCGGTCGGTGAGCCGTCCTGCATCGAGCCCATGACTCATTGTAGGGGCGAGCGACGGCCGTTCCGGGTCAACCTATGCGACTCGGCCGCGCTCCCTCCTGCCGGACGAACACCACGTGACCCCTGTCCCCACCCATCTCGATGACTTCCCACCCCGCGGACAGCCACGCCCGGCTGTGCATCCTGCGTTCGTCGTTCCGCCACCAAGAAGGGAACCGGGCATTGGGGGGCAGCTTCTCGCCGACGACCCCCTCGATCTCGCCGATCGACATCTCGATCCGCTCGACGTCCTCGGGCTGCGCGGCGAGAAACGCGGCAAGTCGGATGTACTTCAGCGACCGGCGTTCACTCCCGTTGCTCGCTCCCATCATCGGAGCGTAGAGAGCAAGGGTGCCGCCTCGATAGGGGGAACGCCGACATATACCGGTTTGTCTCAGTAGCTGATGAGGCTAAAGACCTCGTAACCGTGAAGTTTTTCGCGTCCTCCGAGGAACGTGAGCTCCATGATCGTCGCGATCCCCGCGACCTTCCCACCACAGCGCTCCGTCAGCTGAGCCGTGGCGAGAGCCGTTCCTCCCGTCGCCAGCACATCGTCGACGACCAGGATGCGGTCCCCCTGCTTGATCGCATCCTTGTGGACCTCGAGCTGGTCCATGCCGTATTCGAGTTCGTATTCCTGAACCTCGACCTCCCACGGCAACTTCCCCTTCTTACGCACGGGAATCAGGCCTGCAGTGAACCGATAGGAAAGAGGGGCCGCGATCATGAAGCCGCGCGCTTCGATGCCGAGCACGCGATCGATCTCGTCGCGATCGAAATGAAAGGCGATCGCATCGATCGTGTACGTGAACGCCTTCTTGTCGGCCAGCAACGGAGTGATGTCCTTGAACACGACCCCCTCTTTGGGGAAATCGGGGATGTCGCGGATGAAATCCTTCAGCCAGTCGTGATTCGTCTCATACGCCATCTAGCGGACCACCTGTCAACTCACCGGCGCCTGCGTCGTTTGGCCTTCTTTGATCCAACTCTCCTCGCAGGCCGCGACGGAGGCGTCGAGCGAGCCGGCCCGGCCGTGGCCGGAGCCAGCCGTCCTTCGGCGGCCTCGGTCGGACTCGTGGGCACCTGGGCGGCGCGGCGCGCTTCTCTCAATACCTTCTCCTTGACATTCCGGTACTTGGGCTCTCTTTCCTTCCACATGCAGAGTAGCGGGGTGGCGACGAAGATGGACGAATAAGAACTGGTCAAGATGCCCACCAAGAGTGCGAGAGAGAGGTCCTTCAGGGTGTCGGCACCGAGGAGGCCCACCCCGACGAACATCAGGGCGGCGACCGGCAACAGGGTCGTGAGCGAGGTGTTGAGCGATCGCATGAACACCTGGTTCATCGCGAGGTTCGCGGCGTCCTGATATGTCGTTCGACCCGAACCCGCGAGAAGCGTGGTGTCCTCCTCAACCTTGTCGAAAACGACGACCGTGTCGTAGAGCGAGTAACCCAGGATCGTGAGGATGGCGATCACCGTGGACGGCGTGACCTCGAAGCCGACCACGGAGTAGATGCCGGCCGTCACGGTCAGGTCGTGCACGACGGCAACGACGGCGGCGACGGCCATCTTCCACTCGAAGCGCCACGAGATGAACCCGAATACCACGACCAGGAAGATGATGAGTGCGCGGATGGCCTTGTCGGTGATCTCTCCACCCCACTCGGCTCCGATCTCCTGGCTATCGGTCACCTGGGCGCCGACCGTCTCCTCCACGGCGTCGGTCACCCGCTGGGTCCGTTCGACGCCGGTCTGCTCCGTCTGCACGAGCACGGCGCGGTCGCTGCCCTCTCCCGATACCTGGATCTGCGCGCCCGCCGCACCTAGCGGCGCGAGCGCCTCCCGCACCTCGGCAACCACCTCGAGATCGTCGGCGTCCCCCAACGGGCCGTCCGCCGCGACCGGCACCTTCAGCTGGAGGCCTCCCACGAACTCGATCCCGAAATTGAGCTGCAAGGTCAGCAGTGACACGATGCATGCGAGAAGGACTACGCCCGAGATCGAGAACCAGAGCTTGCGGCGGCCGATGAAGTCGATGTCGGTCTCGCCCCTGTACAGGCGCCCGAACCTGCTCACTGGGACTCCACCCCCAGCGCGGCGCGCATCCCGATGAAGCGACCCGCCGAGAACAGTTGCGTGCGGCTCAGCAATTGCACGGCCGACCTCGTGAAGAAGTACGCGATGAGCACGTCTATCAACGTCGCGATCCCGAGAGTGAGTGCGAAGCCGCGCACGGACCCTATCGCGAGGAAGAACAGGATGATGGCGGCAGCCGCCGTCACGAAGTCGGCGACGAGGATCGTGCGGAACGCACGCGTCATCCCACGCTCGACCGAAGCTCGCAGCGTCTTGCCCGAATGGATCTCGTCCTTGAGTCTCTCGAAGGCTACGATGTAGGAGTCGGCGGTGACCCCGATCGAGACGATGATCCCGGCCACACCCGCCAGGCTCAAGGACAACCCCGCGGTCTCACCCAGGATCGAGAGCACCGTGTACAGGACGGCGGAGAACACGATCAGTCCCATCCACACGACCAGGCCGAGGGCGCGGTAGTACACGAGCACGTAGGCCATCACGAGGATCAGCCCGAGGAGCCCGGCTCTCAGACCCGTCTCGAGCGAATCACTGCCGAGCGTAGGAGACACCTTGTTGATCTCCTGCGGTTCGAGCGTTATCGGCAGGGCTCCGTAGCGCAGCACGAGCGCGAGGTCCCTGGCCTCCCTCTCGTCTTGGACGTCGATCACCGATTCCCCGCCCTCGATCCCCACGTCGCACTGGACCTCGCGGGCCATAACCGGGGTCGTCACGACTTCTCCGTCCAACACGATCGCCACGCGGTCGTCGCCGCCCCGGTCGCGCTGACACGCCTGCTCGGCGGTCAGCGTCGCCCACGCCTCGGCCCCTTCGCTGTTGAAGTCGAGCGTGACCTCCCAGTTGGCGCCAGTTGTGGCGTCCACCACCGCCTCGGCGCGGGTGACGTCGTCACCGGCGAGCGCCGCGGGGGCCAGCCGGAGCAGCGTGTTGGGATTCTCGGCCGACGGGTAGACGACCTCTTCACGGTTGACCTCCGGCCCCTTCTCCTCCGTGATCTCGGGCGCCTCCCGCTTCCCACGCGGCTCTCTCGGCACCTGCTCCAGGACCTCACGGAACGTCAACTGCGCGGTGGTGCCGATCAGCTCGAGCGCGCGCTCCTGGTTCTCGACGCCGGGGAGCTGGATGAGGATGTTGTCCTGGCCCCGCGCTACCTCCGGCTCCGCGACCCCGAGGGCATCTATGCGCTGACGGATGATCTCGACGGTCTTGTCCAGGACCTCCTCGTCGTCTGCGCCCTCACCCGCGGCGCTCAGGATGACGCTGATCCCACCCTCGAGGTCCAGCCCGAGCTTGGGTTTGGTGTCCGTCGCGATCACGGCCCCCAGACCGCCGAAGGCCACGAGCAAGGCCACGACTAGGTTGATCTTGTAGCGCCGGGCACTCATAGGAGTTGGGTTCCGTTGATGTCGATCTTGAACTGACACTCGAGGTACTCCGCGGCGCGCCGGCACATCACCATCCGCGACAGGAAGATCTCGAAGTACTCCATCACGCCGGCAAGCTCGGTGTCGATGGTGAGCTCGAGCGTCAGCGTACGAACCTTGGGATCAACCCGCAGGAACGAGTGCTCGACCGCGTGGTTGACGCGATCGTGTATATCGAACATCGCGGGGTCCTTTACCCGAACCCGCGAACGATGGACGTCCGACTTGTCGGCCACGATCACCGCGGCCCCGACCGGGTTGACCGGATGACCGAACTCCTCTTCGTGGTTTCCCACGGCCGCCATGACAATCCCAATCTCTCCATAACCGACCCCAAGCTGACGGAGGATGTCGTAGGTGATCGTGGCCCCGGTTTGCGAGTGCATGTTTCGAGATACGAAATTGCCCATGTCGTGCAGGTAGCCGGCGATCGCCGCCAGCTCCGCCATCCGCTCATCGTGACCCAGACGGTGCAACACGTTGTAGGCGATGTTGCCGACGAGCCCCGCGTGCCGGAATCCATGCTCGGTGTAGCCGAGCTCACCGAGATAACGGTCGGCCAGCGCGATGAACGTCTGTACCCCCTCGTGATCCTTGACGTCCCGGAGCGTCACCGCCGAGGCCGGAGCGATCGGCTCCGGGCCCTCTGGTGGGGTGACCGGTTCTTCCTCTGCGGTGCGGCTCAGATCGAGCGGCCGCTCCTCCGCCGACTCGGCCTCGGCCGTCATCGGTTACTCCTCTGGAGCCTCGGTCGGCTCCTCGAATTCCTGCGTGACCCGTCGGGCCACCGCCGACCTCAACATACGAAGGTTCGTGCCGGGGGCGACCTCGACCTCGAGCTCCTCGTCCCCCTGCGATCTGATCGTGCCGTGGATGCCGCCGATCGTGATTATCTCGTCACCGATCTGAAGGCTCTCCATCAGCGCCCTGTGCTGCTCCACCCTCTTCCTCTGGGGCCGGATCAGCATGAAATAGAAGATCCCGATCAGCAGTACGAGGAAGATGATGCTCGAAGCGGCGTTCTGCACGGCTGCGTCCTTTGCTAGGGCTACACGCGATACGGAGCCGCGGCCGGGGCGGCTCCCGTCAAGCATCCTAACCCAGGCGGAGAAGTGGAGGCCAAGACCTTCGGCTCGGCCCGGCGTTGGCCGCGCCGCGAGTCGTCGGTGCCTCTCAGGAATCGAACAGGCGCGTCGCCCTCTCCTGAGGCGCGACCCCCAGGTGCGAAAAGGCCGCCTCGGTCGCGATCCGGCCCCGGGGTGTGCGTCGCAGGAAACCGGCCTGCATCAGATATGGCTCGTAGACGTCTTCGATCGTGTCGGGCTCCTCGGCGACCGCCACGGCCAGCGTCGACAAGCCAACCGGTCCGCCGCCGAACTTCATGACGATCGCCCACAGGATCGCCCGGTCCACCTTGTCGAGACCCATCTCGTCAACCCTGAATACCTCGAGGGCACGGCGCGCTACGTCCGCGTCGATGTCTCCGTCGGCCCGTACCTGCGCGTAGTCGCGCACCCGGCGCAGTAGCCGGTTGGCGATCCGCGGGGTGCCACGCGAGCGGCGCGCGATCTCGTGCGCGCCGTCGTCGTCGATCGCGATCCCCAGGATCCCCGCGGAGCGGATCACGATGACTTCGAGATCCTCGACCGGGTAGTGGTCGAGGCGCTCGGCGAGCTCGAACCGGCTGCGGAGGGGACTGGTGACCAGACCGGCACGCGTCGTCGCGCCCACGAGAGTGAACCTAGGCAGGTCGAGACGGATCGACTGGGCACTCGGCCCCTTTCCGATCACGAGGTCGAGTTGGAAGTCCTCCATCGCCGGATACAGCACTTCCTCCACCGCGCGCGGGAGCCGGTGGATCTCGTCGATGAAGAGCACGTCACCGCTCTCGAGGTTCGTAAGGATCGCGGCGAGGTCGCCGGCGCGCTCGAGGACCGGACCGGACGTCTGACGGATGTTCGCACCCATCGCGCGCGCGACGACGTGTGCCAGCGTCGTCTTGCCGAGCCCCGGGGGGCCGCTCAACAGGAGATGACCGGCGGGCTCCCCCCGCTCGCGGGCCGCGGTGAGGACGATGCCAAGGTGCTCCTTGAGCTCGAGTTGACCGATGAATTCGTCGAGCGTGCGCGGCCGGAGCGAGACCTCGGCTTCCGCCTCGACCGGGTCCGTGACGACGGTCAATACTTCCTCGGTCACGTTCCCGCCAGCACCTTGAGCGCGGAGCGGACCACCTCTTCGACCCCATCGTCCGGCCCCGCTGAGACCTCACCGAGAGCGACGCGAACCTCGCCCGCGGAGTAGCCGAGGTTCTCTAGGGCCGAGCGTGCCTTCGAGAGGGCGTCGGGGGCCGAGCCCACGACCTCGAGGTCGGGGACGGACAGCTTCTCCTTCAGATCGACCAGGATGCGCTGCGCGGTCTTTTTGCCGATACCGGGGATCGACGCGATCGAGGCCACGTCGTCGATGGCCAGCGTCCGCCGGAAAGCATCGGGCGAGAACGCCGAGCACACCGCCAGCGCGACCTTCGGCCCGACGCCGGCGACGGTGATCAGCGCCTCGAACAGGCTCTTCTCCGCATCGGTCGCGAACCCGTAGAGCGCAAGCGCATCGTCTCGGACCTGGAGATAGGTGACGAGGCGCATGCTCGCACCATCGCGCGGCAGGGCGCTCAGAGTCGTGGCCGAGCACGCCAGCCGATAGCCGACTCCGGACACTTCAAGCAGGCACCCGTGTTCCTCGCGTCCCGCGACCCGGCCGGAGAGGAAGCCGATCATCCCTTCGCCCTCTCGAGCGCCTGCCTGAGCGGACTGCGATTGATGTGGCATATCGCCAAGGCGCACGCGTCCGACGCATCTGGGGGAGCCGGCGGCTCGGTCAGACGAAGGAGGGCCGTGACCATCGCTTGCACCTGGCTCTTCGGGGCCGACCCCACGCCCACGACCGCCTGCTTCACCTCCAACGGGGTGTAGTGCGACACGCGCATCCCGGCGTGTGCGGCCGCGAGCAGGGCGACGCCGGATGCCTGCCCTACCGCCATGGCGGTCTTGACGTTCGAGTTGAAGAAAAGGCGCTCGATCGCGACCGCGTCCGGCCGGTGCTCCCCAAGCAGCCGGGCGAGCTCGCCGTAGAGGACCGCCAGTCGGTTGGCGTGAGCCGCCTCCGCAGGGGTCCGCACCGCGCCCGCGGCGACCGCCCGCAGCGTCCCCGCGGCCTTCTCCACGATCCCGTAGCCGGTGGTGGAGATCCCCGGGTCGATCCCCATGACCCGCATCGCCATCGCTCCCTTCCCGGATCTTCCTCGAACACGCGTTCGGGAGAAGCGTAGCGGAGGGGTGGGACGGGAACGCGGTTTTAGGCCTTCCGCTAGCAGCGCGCTCCGAGGTGCCTGCCGATCACCCGTTGCCGATCCTCGCCGAGCGTCCTGCCTCGGAGGCGCCGCATCGCCGAGAGGGCCCCGCTCCAGAACGACCGAGCACCCGTCACGACCGCTCCGATCCGGGCGACGGCGCCTCGGGGGTGCGCACGGGGCCGGACCCGTCTGTCCCGTCCCGCTTCCTTGCCTCCCGGGCCCGGCGTGCGACCGCGGCATCCACCCGGAGCTCCTCGATCTTGTACCTCGCCATGTCCACCATCAGGGCCGGATGCATCTCTCCTCCTCTCGCCGACGTCGTTCGTGTAACCGAAGAGGGCCGCCTCCTGTGAGCCCGCCCTCTTACTGCTAACCGGTATAATCTCTATACCAGTTATGCTAACCTGTCAAGTGAAGTTGCTGGTTGTTCTAGCAGAGGCCGGAGGCTTGTCGCTAACCGGCGTGATCACTAAGGTGGTGGAATGGCTACAGAACCCGCCCCCGGGGCGCTCGCCCGGGTCCAGGAGTTCGTGAACAGCCTCGACGTCGAGGGCGGAGCCGACC
>JBOGWZ010000004.1:0-31810 GCA_050694075.1 Actinomycetota bacterium
CGACGGGTCACTGACCCGGGCCGCGAACGCCTCTGCCGCGTGCCCCAGTCCAGAGACCCGCGACTCGGCCACGAGCCGCCGGAGGTCGGCCGCGATGGCCCCCGGAGGGTGCTCCGCGGCCTGAGCGAGTGCGTCGGCGATCCCGATGCCGGAGCGGATGGCGTCGCGGAGCCGCGCCGAGACCTCGGCGACCGCTTCGCGCCGCTCGAGGCGGGCGCGCTCGTCCCGGGAGCGCCCGAGCGCCCCGGGGAGGCTCCACCCCACCACGCCCCCGGCCAGGGCGCCCGCAGGCCAGTGCGTGGCGAGGAACGCGGCGCCCGCCCCGGCGGCAGCCGCAGCGGCTCGTGGAGCGAACCGCCGCAACGTGCTCGAACCCTCCGCTCGCTCCCGCGGCCGGACCAAGCCATCGAAGACGAACAGCAGACCGAGCCCGAACGTGGTCGCTACGAGAACCGCCTCCATGTCCGCTATCCCGCCCGGGCGCCGTCGAGGACGGGCTCGCGTCCCACCACCGCGCCGATCCGGTCCGCGAGCCGCGGGCGGACGTCTGTCGAGACGAGCACGCCGCCCTCGACACGGAAGAGGTCGTTGGTGAGCACCCGGCCGCCCTCCATGCCGGCGACCTCGGATACCTGGACGACGCGTCGCGTCCCGGCCCGCTGGTCGAGGTGGAGGTGGACCACCAGGTCCAGCGTCTCCGCGATCATCTCGTTGGCAAGCTCGCCGGTGAGCCGCTCCTCGGCCATCAGCGCGTACGTCCTGAGCTTGGAAAGCGCCTGCCGCGCCGAGTTGGCGTGGATCGTCCCCATGGAGCCCTCGTGCCCCGTGTTCATGGCCGAGAGCATGTCGAGCGCCTCGGGACCGCGGACCTCCCCCACGACGATGCGCGTGGGCCGCATGCGCAGCGCGTGGCGGACGAGCTCGCGGATCCCGATCCGCCCCACCCCCTCGACGTTGGCGAACCGCGCCTCGAGGGCCACAGAGTCGGGGAGCATCTCTTCCAGTCGCAGCTCCGCCGTCTCCTCGATGGTCACGACGCGCTCCGAGGCGGGGATCGCGCTCCCCAGGGCATTGAGCGTGGTCGTCTTCCCGGACGCGGTACCACCGGAGACGAGGACGTTGAGCCCGCCCTCCACGGCCCTCCGCAGGAAGTCCGCGAGCTCCCCCGTCACGGTGCCCAGGTTCGCCAGGTCGGACAGGGCGTTGGCCACCATCCGGTGACGGCGGATCGTCAGGCACGGGCGGCGGGCTAGCGGCGGCATGATGGCGTGGAGCCGGGCGCCGTCCGGGAGGCGGACGTCGACGGCGGGAGAGGAGTCGTCGATGCGCCTCCCGGCACGGGCCACGATGCGCGCCAGCAGCGACCGGACCTCGTCGTCGGAGGCGAACCCTGGATTGAACTCCTCCTTGCCGCCCCCGGCGCGAAGGACGAACCCGCGGTGGGGGGCGTTCACGGCGACCTCCTCCACGGTCTCGTCCTCGAGGAGGGGCTGGAGGGGCCCCAGCCGGAACAAGTGGTCGAACAGCGCCTGCGCCACTTCCCTTCGCTCCTCCTGCGCGAGCGGCGGAGCCTCCGACAACACGCGGCTGCGGTTCTCCTCCTCGACGAGCTCGACGAGGAGGGCCCACGCCTGCGCCTCCGCGTCCTCGCTCGCGAGGTCGTCGCTCAACGAGCGTCCAATCCGCTCCTGCGCCCGCTCGAGCAGGCCCGACACGGCCCCTTCGACACTTGTCATGCGCCGACCTCCGCGGTCTCCGCTTCCATGGCCCGTTCGGGCGCGCTCGCGGCCTCCGAACGCTCGGGCATCTCCGCGGCCAGCGAATCGAAGCCCCGGCGGAGCCGCCGGGTGCCGGCCGGCGCCTGGGCCAGCAGGGCCTTCCTCGCGGCGCGGGCGGCTGTGGGGATGGCGCCTGCGACCGACAGGCCGAGGGCGTCAGCGACCTCCGCTCGGTCTCCAGGTCTGCGGTGCTCGAGCCCCGACATCACGACCCCGATCCGTTCGCGAGGGACGGGGCCCAGCAGCCGCAGGGCACGCTCGGCGCCGAGCACGGACACGAGGTCGGGCCGCACGGCGAGGAGGACCCGTTCGGCCTCGCCGGCCACCGAGGCGGTCGCCTCCGTGACCCGGCCCAGATCCGCGATGACGGTTCGCCCGGTGGCCCCGGCGGCACGGAGCGCGGCGAGGAGCGTCTCGGCGGTCGGGAGGTCGGACGGCTCGGGGAACCCGCATACCGCCAGGAACCCCTCCCGCTCCTCCGCCTCCTCGAGCAGCCTCTCCGGGCCGGGGATCCGCCCCTCCATCCGAAGGAGCGGATAGAGCCCACGTCGAGGGTCGAGCCCGAGGTAGGCGCAGACATCGCCGCCGAAGGGGTCCAGGTCCAGCAGCAAGACCTCGGTGTCCTGCCTTCCCATGGCCGCCGCAAGGTTGATCGAGATAAACGTTGCGCCCGGCGAGCCCTTCCCGGAAGTGACGGCGATGAGGCTCATCCCCCGTCTCCGGGAAGAAGCGCCAGGTCGACGCGGCCGCGGGACCGCGCCTCGGCCAGCGCTCGGGCCTCCTCGAGACGCAGCGTCAGGGTGACGAGGAGACCTTGGCCCTCGGCCGAGCTCCCTGGGCGGACGGACAGCACGGGAACGTCGGGGAACAGGATCGTCGCCGGTGCGGCCTCCCCCGATACCGCCTGGTCCCGGCTCGCACTTGAGATGACTGCGACGTGGTCCCCCGCGCGGACATCCCCGCCCAGTGCCGATTCCGCAGGCAGCAGCATGGTGATCGCGGCGAATCCGGCCGGGAGCGGTGGGGCCTGGGAAACGGAAGCCCCGGAGATCACCTTCCCTTCCCACAACGGCTCGGCTGCAACCTGCCCCACGATCTCACCGCGCGCGGACGCCGGGAGGTAGTCAACTCCAGCCGCAAGCGAGACCTCCGCGACCCGAAGGTCCGCGTCTTCGACCACTTCTCCCGGCTGGACGCTCTGCGCCACGAGCAGGACCGGCGTCCGCTCCTGCGCGCTCCGGATCAACGACGCTCCGCCGGCGACGGCGACGACCATCAGGACCAGACCGGTGACGACTCGGAGATCGATCCGCCGCAGCCTCGCGTGGGCGCGAGGGACGACGGCCTCACTCAGCTGCATGCGCTTCCCCTTTCACGTCGGAGGCCAACAGATCGAGGAACTCCTGAGCGCTCATGGTCGAGGGGTCGTAGCCCTTCCCCTGAAGGACGGCCTTGGCGAGCGCGTCCTGGCGGGCCAGCTCGGAGAACGCGAGGTAGTCCTCGTGCGAGATGAGTGCCGCCACGGGGCGGTCGAAGCGGAGAAGGAGGTAGTGAGTGCCGTCCTGGGCTCGGCGCAGCATCTCGTACAGCTCCTTACGGGCCTTGCCGGTCCCGATCGCCTCGACCTTCCGGAGGTCCATCGCGGCCTCCGTGGCTACCTGCGACCCCGCATGGGTCCAGAGGTACACCACCGGCGGCCGGAGAAGACTCTCCGAAGCCTTACAGAAGCCTTATAAGTTGCCTTACATTTCGGCCGGACTCCTGATTGGTCCAAGGAGCCCCGCGCCCGAACCTAGGGAATAGGACCCGCGGCCACATCCCCCTGTTGGGGATTCCGCCGGGGGATTTCCTGTTCCCGAACAGGGGAGGGGACCCTCCCCCAACTGGGCCCGCTCCGACATCTAGTCAGTCGGGTCGCTCGGTTGGTCGGGGGGTCCGAGGCGGACCGGACCCGTCAGCCGATCTGCTCGGTCAGCGCGATGATGATGCCCTCCGGCCCGCGGACGTAGCAGAGCCGGTACATGTCCTCGTACTGCGCCACCTCGCCGACGAGTTCGGCGCCGTGCGCCTGCAGGCGGGCCAGGACGTCCTCGATGTCGTCGACGGCGAACATCACGCGAAGGTAACCGAGCGCATTCACCGGGGCGGGTTCCGGCGTCCTGCGGATCACCGGCGGCGCGTGGAACTTGCTCAGCTCGAGCCGGCCGTGGCCGTCCGGGGTCCGCAGCATGGCGATGTCGCACTTGACGCCGTCGAGCCCGACGGTTCGGTCCACCCACCGTCCCTCGACCGTCGCCTCGCGCTCCAGCTCCAGACCGAGTTCGACAAAGAACGCGATCGCAGCCTGGAGGTCGTCAACCACGATGCCGACGTTGTCCATCCGTTGGAGCGTCATGCGCGCTAGGCTAAGGAATCCAAGTTCGAGCCGCGGCTCCAGGCGCCGGAAAGGACCCGCTCCAGCAGAATTCATCTCGAGTCCGAAGAACGCGTTATCAATCACACGGGCGCGCACGCCAACAGCAACACCGCGCACCCAGCCATCGGATGCCGAAGGGCTACCCACAGGCGCACCTTCGCGCCCCCTAGGTCGGTCCGGCTCGATTCGTGTCGTACTCCGATGGCAGAATCGTCCCCATGGAGAGCAGCGGGCGGCACGAGAGTGCAACTGGGATGAGCACGTCTCCCGCGCTCCGAATCCTGACGTGGAACCTCAACCACGCGTTCCGCGCCCCGGATCGCCGTGCGTGGGAATACATCGAGTCCCTCGAGCCCCACGTGGCGCTCCTGCAGGAAACCCGCCGCCCGCCCTTCCAGGGTTCGATCGGCGCCGTGATACCGGGCCGGGGGTCGTGGGGGACCTGGATCGTGCCGTTCGGCCGAACGACGCTCACCGAGATCCCCTGGATCGGTCTCGGTGGGAAGAGGCCACGCGGATACCTCGAAGCCAGCCATCCCGGCGCCTTCTGTGTTGCCCAGGCGAAGCTATCCTCCCGCCGCGTCGTCACGGTGGCGAGCGTCTACGGCATGCTGGCGCTCAGGGTCCGAAACGGGCGGCGGTATGCGGTCACCACGGTGCATCGGACCCTTTCAGACCTGACCCCGGTCCTCGATGTAAAACGGAGCAAGGCGGCCGTGATCCTCGCCGGCGACCTCAACGTGACCCCGCAGATCCGGGAGCCCGACACGGCGGCCCACGAAGCGGTCATCCAGCGCATCAAGGCATTCGGACTCGTTGATTGCCTGGGCGACGCGAACAACGGCCGGTTCGTTCGCACTTACAGCAAGCACGAACTCGATTGGCAGGACGACTGGGTGTTCGCGAGCCCGGCCCTTCGATGCACGAGTTGCCAGCCGGTACACACGAAGGAGGCCTGGGCACTGAGCGACCACTGCCCGGTGATCGCGGAGTTCGAGTTCGCTCCGCGACCCCAGCGAGCCTCCGGATGACCGTGTCACCAAACATCGCCAAACGGATCCGCCGGCTGTGCGGGAGGGGCTGCATGTGCAGTCCGCGGGTCATGATGACCCGTGCTCATGGCGTGATCGCTGAGCATTTCCGCGCCGCTCGGATACGGCACCTTTGGTGGCACGATATCGTGTGAACATGGCAACGGAAATCAAGAGCTGGGAGATCGTCGATGGTCGACTGGTTCCGGTTGAGAGCCGGCTTGCCGAGTTCGGGAGGAGAGAAGCACTCGACCTGGAATCGTGGCTCGAAAGCGACCCTTCCATCATCCGCCCTGGCCTCAGAATCATCGGCCGACAGGTTCCCACTCGATCGGGCCCGCTGGATCTCTTGGCTATTGACCGGACAGGCAACGTTGTCGTCATTGAGTTAAAGCGCGACCGACTCCCTCGAGAGGCACTCGCCCAGGCGATCGACTACGCAGCCGACATTGCTACCTGGAGCCTTGAGAAGTTGGGCGAGGTGTGTGCTGGTTACTCCGGCGAGGCCTTGGAGGATGTACTCGGCCAGGCGTTTCCGGACATCGACCTCGAGGCTCTCACCATCAACGGCGCTCAGCGCATCGTGCTTGTAGGATTCGCGCTTGAGTCGGCTCTGGAGAGAATGATCGAGTGGCTATCGGAAGCATATGGCGTGGCGATCAACGCCGTCGTGCTCAAGTACGTCCGAACCGCGAACGGCGCTGAGATACTCACTCGATCCGCCGTCATTTCAGAGGAGGAAGAAGAGGCTCGCGCCCCGCGGAGGTTCACGATTCCGATGTCTGATGAGCCGGGTTCTTACCCAGAAGAAGAGCTCCGGCCGCGACTGGTCGAGTATCTGTCCCGGGACCTCCTCACGATTGGATGGATTAGGGATCTGCTGCTCCCTGCCTGTCTCGAGGACCCGAAGGTGACGAGGGATCAGTTGAAGGAACTCGTTGCTCAGACCGAATCCGCCGATGCAAGGAAGGTGGGTCTGGCGCTCGGCTCACTCTCCTCACAGCTGGGGAGGAAGGAAAACGACTTCCTTCGCCAGGTCTTGGGCTACGGCTACCCAAACCATCCGTGGGAAAAGGACGACTTCTTCATTCGACCGAAATACCGAGACTTGGTGGCGCAGGTCTTGAAAGAGGTGCGTGATGATGAGGCAGCGCCCGCCGCCCCGCCGATGTAGGCGGGGCTTGAACTCGCGGCCGCTCCAATAGGCTGGTGCAGAAGCCTTGGGTACAAGAATTCGATCGGAGGCCGCGATAAGAGGACAGGAACCGCGTCAGCCCCTCGTTGCGCGCTTCAGCAGTTGCTCCAGTCCACCAAGGAGCCGGTCGTAGCGTGCCTCGAGTTGCGATACCCGCTTGGCTAGCTGTCCATCCTGGGAAACGCGCCGGCCTACCCTCTTGGGAGTGGTGGATTGCCGGGCCCGCTGCCGCTTTGAGGTGGTGCCGTGGATCGCGCTCCGATGGCGTCCCAAGCCGGCAGGGTGGGCGGCCTTGAAGCCGCACTGCGGACAGACATACCTATTGCTGCGTCGTCTGCGCGCCGTCTTCCGTCCCGTTGCTGGGGTCTTTCGAGCAGCCATTCCGAACGAGAGCCTATCATCAACGCGCGTCCACCCATTCAAGTCCGAGACCGCCTGAAAGGATCGCCCCGTGCCGACGACCGTTCGCAGTTTGTTTGAGGCGGCCGGGGTCGCCCACGGCGGAGTCGTCCGCTGGGAACACTCGATCCCCAAGCCCGCTGAGGGGCAGCCGGACACCGGAATCTACGCCGTTGCCCTCACGGCCGACCTGGAGTCGATGGATACTGCGCTCGCTGAATGCCCCATCTCCCAGACCAGAGTGCGGGACCTTCTGAAGGCTCGGCCCGAACTGAGACTCGACGGCAAGCGCCCCACCGCCGAGGCTCTGATCACCAGGCTCCAGGCGTTCTGGTATCCCGACGAGGTGGTCGTCTATATCGGCCGAGCGGGCCCCCGTCAGAGGGTCAAAGTGAGCGCGCTGTCGGACCGAGTCGCGGAATACTACGTGACGCCGCTGGGCGCTCGGGGCCCACATGCCGGTGGCTGGCCGATCAAACTGCTCGAACCCCTGGAAGACTTGGTTGTCCACTACGCCTACTGCGACGACATCGCCGAGCGAGAACTGCTGATGCTGGATGCCTTCTCGCGAGGGATCTCCGAGACGTCGGCGGCCCTGCTATACGACAAGCTCCATCCCATGCCGTTCGCCAACCTCACCGCGGGTTCCGGTCGAAAGTCGCACGGAATCTCGGGAGCCAGGGCGCCACGGGTGAAGCGAAGCCGACGCGCCGGGAATCCAGTGGCGAAGCCTTCGGCAACCACGGCCCCAGCCGACGAGTCAGCTGCACGATTGACGCAGAGGATCACTTCCGGGGATATGAGGCGCGGAATCATTCGAATCCCACGATTGACCAAGGAGATGTTCCCTGGTGATGCCGGTCGCGTGGAGGTGAGTCTGCGCGGCGAGGCCACGAGTTGCCGATGGAACCCTCGATATGGCCCAGATCAGGAACGCTCCGGGGTTCTTGGCCTTGGCGTGGAGCTGATGAGAAGGCTCGTCTCTGAGGGTGAGCAGCTCGAAGTCCAGCGTAGAGAATCGGTGATCCATCTGGAGTAGCAGAGGGCCGTCGGCCCGGGCTCAGATGGCCCGGGCCGACGGCAGGAGCTTCACGCGAAGCGGCGAAGCATCTCGGCCTGATCCCGCGATTCCACCGCCTCGTCGCAGTAGCTGCGGCGGACTCGGCGGATGGCGCCGCGCGGTGTCAGGCCTTGCAGGACGAGGAGTCCGGCCAGCGTCGTTCCCGTCCTTCCATGCCCCCCGGCGCAGCCGATCTCCACGCGCCGACCCCGAGCCGCCTCCTCCAGCAGCCACCTGAGGGCCCGGGTGAACCGGCGAGGATCCCGCGGAAGCCCGAGGTCGGGCCAAGGGTAAATCACGATCCGCGTTCGTCCCCGACCCACGAACGGCGGACGGAATCCGGGTGACGAGAGGAGTTCCGCCGACGCCCATGAGCCATCGAGGTAGAACCCCACCTCCGGCCAGTCCATGTCGACCTTCTTCCGGTACGGCCGGTCGAACCAGGCGGAGGCGAAGACGGTGATGCCCTCGCGGAGGTCCACCGGCTCCCGCCAGTGTCGGCAGGTCGGCAGGAAGGAGCGCTGGAGCGGGGACCACCCCCGGATTGGACTCTTGTGGGCAGGACCGTCGAAGTCGGGGACGCCCCATTCCTCCGGGGAGACTGTGTCGATGTTCTCGCTCATGCCGGCTCCTCCTTCCCCACAAGCTCGTCGTAGGTGTCGAGTATCTGCACGCCCAGCCAGATCGGGTCGTGCTCCTGGCGCTTCCGCCACTCGCGGAGCCGCCAGCGTCTCCGGACCTGGCCAGACGCATGCGCCAGTAGCCGCTCGAAGTCGTCCTCGCTCTGGGCCACCAGCACACGCGCGAGCTTGGTCGTGTCGAACAGCTTGTTGAACACGGACCCGGTGTTGTGCTCGAGGGACAGGCACTGGTCCACGAAGATGCGCGGCATCAGCTCTCCCACGAGATAGCTGCGGAGCAGCCGCGACACGCAGGCCCAGGCCGACCCCCCGAAGTTCTCCCGCCAGCCGTCATGGGAGAAGACCTCCTCGGCGAGGATGAGCGCCCGGGGGCCGAGAGCCCGGCGGACCACCGTCCACACCATCCAGGCCTTCCCCCGGTGCCCGGGGCCGATCTCGGTGAAATAGCACCGGAGTTCCCTCGGCAGCGCGTCGTCCCCGAGGTGCCGCCGCGCGTACCGCAGCTCTCCCCCCACCGCCACGTCGAGGTAGCAGGAGAACTCCCGGGCCAGCTCCTCCTCGTGGCGGGCGAGCGCGCGCCTCGCCTCCCCGTCGCCGTCGGCAACGAGATTCTCCATTAGGTAGAAATCGGCGGCCGCCTCGGAGAGGTCGCGCTCCTCCCGGACCCCGTTGGCACGGGCGACGGTCCGCTCGAGTACGCAGGACACGTTGGATCAACTCCTTTCGTCGACTTGGGGATGCGGACGGCTACCAGGGGCCGCCGCATTCGCGGAGGGACGACCAGGTACGGGCCGCCACGATCAGGTGGTCGAGGAAGCGGACCCCGATGAGCTGGGCCGCGGCTTCGACACGGTCGTTCACGGCGAGGTCGTGGGAACTGGGCTTCGGATCTCCGCTCGGGTGGTTGTGGACGAGGGCGAACGCCGGACTCGCTGCCGCCAGCAGGCCCGCGAAGATCACCCGCAGGTCCACGGGGGCCACGTCCAGCCCGCCCCGGGCCACCTCGTGGAAGCCGCGGAGCCGCGCGGTGCTGTCGAGGTGCAGGCAGAGCACGACCTCCTGCGCCTCGCGGCCGATCAGGCGCCATGCCAGGCGCGCCAGGTCGCGCGGAGCCGACACCTCCGCGCCGAACGGCGCGGGTGCCCGCTCCCGGACCAGCTCCAGCCGGTATCGCTCGGTCATCTCCTCCTCCTTCCGTTGGGACGTGCACGACGAGAGGGGCCGGAGCCGGGCTTTTCGTCCCGGCCCCAGCCCCTCGGGGTCGTTCCTCGCGACTGTCGGTGTCTTACGCGGCGCGCTCCACCTGGTGACGACAGAAGAGGACGGCGCGCTTGGGGCGCGTCTTCGGCTCCTCGTCGCGGCGGCCCTTCGTGGTGACCCAAGTGGTCACGGCGGTGCCCTTCTCGCCCTTGCGGACGGCGTAGCCCTGAGCCCGCCACCGCCGGAACGTGAAGATGTCCTCGTAGGCCTTGCAGCTCTGCTCGGGGCAGGCCATCTGGGCCTGCACCGCGTTGTGCACGGAGAAGTGGCGGAACTCCCGCGCCTCCTCCTCGGTCATCTCCTTGGTCCCCTCGGTCGTCATCTCATGCGTTTCGGTTGCCAACGGTGACCTCCTTCCTGTCGCGCGGCGCCCAGGCGAAGCTCCAGCCGCGGGCACCGAGCTCGTAGACGTAACGGTGGAACCGGTCGGGGTCGTTCGAGCGGAACCGCTCGACAACGGCTCCGTCCCGGGTGCGCTCGAAGACGAAGCGCTGGTGGCCGTCGCAGAGGATCCGGCAGCGACCGTCTGCGCCGTCGGTGAGCGTTGCGAAGAGCCGAAACGCGGCCATCACGCCCCCACCTCCCAGGCGGGCCACAGACCGGTTTCCGGCTCATCGTCGAGGCGCCACCTGCGCCCGCAGATGCCACACAGCGCGGCGCCAGCGAAGCGGGTGGCCTCGTCGCAGACGGTGACGCTCACCACGTCGCGGTCCCGGACCAGCACGCGGACCGGAGCCGAGTACGTGAGCGAGGCCTCCGTCGATCCGCACGAGGGGCACTCCAGGGGGAGCTCCCCCGCGATCGCGGTCTTGCACATGGCTTCCTCCTCACGTGAAAGGAGGGCCTCCCCCCGCAGGATGCGTCCGTGGGGGGAGGCCCTCGGTGTTCGGGTTGCGTCCGCGTCAGCGGGTCCGGACCGGCATCACGGCGTAGCTCCGTCCCGGTCCCTCGAACAGGGCAGGCTTGAGCCCGTCGCGAACCCACAGCCGTCCCCGCTCCTCCCCGGCGAAACGGATCCCGTCTGCCAGGTACTCGGGGTTGAAGGCCACCTCGAGAGGCCCCACCCCGTCGGGGGAGAACCTGGCCCCGGCCAGCTCCTCGCGCACCGTCCCCAGGTCGGGCTCGGAGAGCGTGAGGGCGCATTCCCGGTCGAGCGCCAGTCGCACCGGCGCGGAGCCCGATTCCCGGACCGCGGAGGCGGCCTTCAGGGCCGACTCCAGCTCCGAGGCGTCGAACTCCAGGCAGCCCCCTTCCGGCTCCGGCATAACCTGGCGCCAGTTGGGGAACTCCCCCTCGATGGTGCGGACCCACCAGTCGGCCCTCCCGAACGAGAAGACCGCTCGGGAGCCGCCGCCTGTGGGGTCCGGCTCGGTCAGGATTCGGACCTCCCGCTCCCCCTTCAGCCGCTTGGCCAGTGACTTGGCCGCCCGTGCAGGGACCAGGAGCGGGCGCTCCAAGGCCACGGGCGGCGCGGCAAGGGGGATCCGGATAAGGCCCAGCCGGTAGGAGTCGGTGGCCACGACCTCCAGGGCATCGGACCCCTCGTCGAACGACAGGGCCACTGCGGTCAGGATCGGGCGGGCCTCGTCGGTCGAGGCGCACAGCGCCGCCCGCGTCAGCGCATCGGCGAGAGGCGAGGCCTCCACAGTCGCCACCGAGGTGGTCTCGGCGTGGGACGGGAACTCCGGCCAGTCCTCCGCCGGGTACGCGTCCAAAGTGACGGTCCGGTTCCCGGCGATGACGTCGACCGTGAGGCGCCCCTCCTCGGGGGCGCTCGCCGCGAGAACAACGTCGTCCTCGGCCATGGCCTGAAGGGCCTTGAGGAGCCGCTTGGCCGGCACGATGGCGGCGCCGGCCTCCTCAACCGAGGCGTCCGTCGCGACGAACTCCTCGATCGCCACCTCCAGGTCGGTCGCCTTGAGCGACAGCAGGTTGCCGCCCGCGTCGATCCTCACGCCGGCGAGCACCGGCAGCCCGGGCCGCGTCGGCACGGCGGGCAGCACGGCCTTCACTGCGGCGATCAGGCGTTTCTTGGGCAGGGTGAACCGCATGGTTGATCTCCTTTTCTCGAATCGGGGATTGATGAGGTCAGGCGGCGCTCAGACCGCCTGCTGCTGCTCCCGGCAGCGGTCCCTCCACGCTGCGCGCCCGGCTCGCAGCCACTCGGTTGGCCAGAGCAGGACGGGGTGGAGCCCCAGGCGGCAGGTAATCCTGTCGGCGACGCGCTCCGACACTTCGGGTGCCGCGAGCAGCCTGAACAGGTGCCTGGGGGTCACGCCCGCGCGCTCGGCGAGCTGGTCCCAGGTGAGGGACTCGTGGGCTCGGAGCCTGCGGAGCACGCGGTGGAGGGGAGCCGCCGGCAGCCGGAAGTGGGGCATGATGCCTCCTTCTCGTCGGCGGATGGGATCCGGCGCGGCATCGGGCCGCGCGAGGCCGGAAGCAAGGCACGGCGAATCGGCCGGCGTCCCGCCGGCGTCACGTCACGCGTCTACGCCCGGTGGGGCTCACCTCCTTCGCGCTGGGGGCGCGACGCAGCCCTCCGGCCGGAAGGTGGGCCCGCCGGTCCTCACGCCGTCTGCGTCAGCGCTGCAGCTCGCTCGGTCCTGCGGTCCGATCCGCACGGAGGTCTCACCTTCGAGCCGCCGCCTCGTTTCGGGCGCCTTCGTCGGCAGGCGACGGCCCGCTTCGCCGGTCGCCGGTGCCGCCCCCGTGACGGCTGTGCGGAGATCTCCTTCGTCCCCGGGCTCTCCCCCTGGGGCGCCCGGGTGAGGGTCGCCGCTCGCCATCCCTCAGGCGGTCCGGGACCGTCCGCGGATCGGCCTGCCGCCTCGGGCCTCCCCCGTGTGCGGCTCGCCGGCTGACCTCCGACGGCTCGGTCCGAAGACCGTTGCGGCCCGCTCGCTGGGCGCATCCGGCACGCCTTCGCGGCGGGTCACCTTCCACCCATACAAATGGGCGAGAAGGGCCGGACCTTGACAGGGTTTCGGTGGGAGGAGGCCGGTTTCCGCGGGAGGTCCGGAAGTGGGAGGCTGGCGGGAGGTTGGTGGGAGGTAGACGGGAGGTCGGCAAGTGAGTCGGCCCGGCGGGGGACGGTCTGGGCCAGATGATTAGAAGTCGACGCGTGAGGGAGGCATCCATCGAGTCGGGCGGCCAAAGTCTGCCGGTAGTCGGTGTCCTTGCCTATCCCCCGGCTTCGGATCGTCTCGATACGACCCTCACGCAACTTGAAGACCTTGCCGCAAGAATGCCGTCTGAATTTCGCATCCCCGCTTCATTCCGGGTGTCGAACGGCGAAGACGAGCACCCCGGCCTGGCGGCCGTTGTCAACTCGGTCGTCCAGCTCTGCATCGAAGCAGAGGGTCACTTCGACCTGAACTGGTTGCACGGAGTCCTTCTGATCGCGCGAGACCCAGCTGCCCCTTCGGAGAGCCTGAGCGTCCTGAGCCCGGATGCCGGGCGCTCGCTCGAGGCTCTGGCCGTCCAGGCCAAAAACAACCCTGAGCTGAGGCCCCTACCCGGCGCGATCCTTCTTGCGCTCGAGGGGGTGAGGCTTCGGGACAACCTGCCGCCTTGGGGGGGCTGCGTCAGCGAGTATCCGGGAGCGGTGGCCTACGAAGTCACGGGGCATCGGGAATCCGTGTTCCATGAGTGCCTCCACATCTTCGGCGTCTCAGAGGGCTATGACACTGACTCGCGGACAACGCGACCGGGCTGCGAATCATGCTGGATGCAATGGCAAGCCACACACGGTTCCGGCCTTTGCGATGCTCATCGGACGGAGCTGAGAGACTTCATGCTCTCCCTCTGATCATCCTGCATGGGTGCCGAGGTGAGCCGCGATCTCCATGAGTTCGGAGGTGCCGCCCTCATCCTTTCGTCGGCGCTCCGAGTGTCACGCCCCCGAGGGGAGTCGCACCTCCCTTAGGGGATCCGGGCGCATGTGGGTACGGGGAAGCAGGCAGTACCCGTGGCGCTGGCGGCCGACGAGCACATCGGAGTCGGCCGGTTCTCCGATCAGCCGCCGCAGCCGCATCATGGCCTGATGCACCTTGCTCCCGTCGGCCCATGGCTCTCCCCACACCTGCTCGAGCAGTACCCGCGTAGGGATCACTTCGCCAGCGTGTGATGTGAGATAGGCGGCGAGCCGGAGCAGGAGCCGCGAGGCGGGCACCGGCCGGCCCTTCCAGATCACGCGATCCGAAGCGAGGTCCACGACCATCGGGCCGGCGGCAACACGCGGCCCATCGGCCTCCAACCCCTGGCGTAGGAGGACGGAGATGCGCCTCGCCAGATCCTCGGGGTCGAGGCGGGAGAGGGCATCGTCCAGGCAGGCTTCCTGAAGGGCCGCTTCGCGGTCGCGGGCATCGTCGGTCAGGACCACCACCACCCGCCCCTCGTGCCTGAGCTCCCGGGCGAGCGGGCGCCACTTCTCCACGCGGGCGTCGAGGATCGACAGCGCGGGAGGCTCCCGGCGGGCCCAGTACAGGGCCTCGGGAGCCGTGCTCCCCTGAAGGGCAGGGAACCCGCGCCGCTGGAGCGCAGCGACGATCTCCCCTCCGGCGGCCGAGTCGCGGGCAACCACCAGCACCGTTCGGGCCGGCGAGAGCCCGGGCTCCCGCGGTCCGTTGTCCTGCGCCTCGGCCACTCGAGCAGCGTGGCGAGCTATGAGGGCGCCCTTTCTGCTGCTTCTGGTCATCGACTACCCCCCGGAAGCCTGGCGAAACCTGCTTCTCCGGCTCCACGGTAGGAAGGCCACCTCCCACCAAACTCCCACCAGCCTCCCGCGAACCTCCCACTTGCCCCCGGAGTCGCGAGCGGGAGGATGGCGGGAGGTTCGTGGGAGGCCGATCCCTCATCCTCGGCGTATGGCGCTTCTCACCAGGTTGGAGGAGGACTTCGCGGCCAGGCGGGACTCGGGCGAGCTGGCAACGGCGTTCGCCCGCTGGTGCCGGGAGCGGGAATCCGTAGCGGAGTTCCCCGACATCGACTCGCTGCTGGGGGTCTGCCGCGACCCCGAGGGCGGCAACTGGGGGATGAAGGATGCAGCGCTCTCCGCACTGTGCGCGGAGGCCGCCGGCGGGGACCAGGATGCAGCCACCGCCCTCCTGTGGCTCCTGCTTCCCGGGCTGATCCTGGAGCGGGCACGGATAGGCGGGGTGAGGTCCCTCGGAGGCGACGAGCTCGAGGCGGAGCTCCTCGCGGGCATCTGGGAGGAAGCGGCCCGGGTCACGCCGGGAGATCGCAGAGTCGCCCGCCGACTCCTGAACGGTGCCCGGTGGAGGGCTCTCGGCGCGATCCGGGACGCGCTCGACTGGGCGGGACGCGCCCAAGAGCTGACCTCCGAGCTCGAGGAAACCCACGGGCCGCAGCGATCGGGGCCCGGTCCCGAGGAGGTCCTGACCAGCGCCGTCAGGGACGGAACCCTCTCCGGTGAGGATGGCGAGCTGATCCTGGCGACCCGCCAGACCATCCGCCGCATCGCGAGAAAGCTCGGACTCAGCCTCACGGCGGCCGAACAGCGCCGTCACCGAGCCAGGGCACGTCTCAGGGAGTGGCTCTCGGGCGGCTCCCACGAACCCCCCGCCGGCCTCCCACTCTGATCCTCCCGGCGACCTCCCGCGAAAACCGGCCGGTCTCCCACCGAAACCCTGTCAAGGTTCGCGGCTCTCCGCCCATTTGAAGGATGCCGCGGGACGGGACGCCGAGATCCGGAGGCACCCAAGAAGAAAGGAGACGGAAATCTCGGTTCCCGCCCCCGGGCCGGTCCAACGGCAAGGAGGTATGAGGAGATGACGGAGCTGCTGGCGCAGGCGGGAGGGATGGACCGCATCGTCGAGATCCTCGACGGGCTGCGGAACGCCCTCGTGGCGGTGCTGGTCACGCTGTCGATCGTGGCGCTCACCTACGCGGGCGTTCGCTACGTGATCGCGGGCGGGGACACCGCCGGCGTGGAGAAGGCCAAGGGCGCAGCGAAGTCCGCGCTGATCGGGCTCACGCTGGCGCTGCTCGCCCCCGTGGTGGTGGCCATCGTCAAGAGGATCATCGGGGAGTAGGCATGCCGCGAACGCTCCTCATCTTGGCGCTCACGGCGGGCCTCGCCCTCGCCCACCACGGGGCAGCCACCGCCCAGGAGCACCCCCCCGAGGAACCGGTACCCGGGCCCACACCGACCCCCTCGCCGCAGGCCAGCGCCTCACCGACACCCGAGCCCGAGGCGGAGCCCACCGAGGACCCCTTCCCCGAGCCGGAGAAGCCCGGCTTCTTCGACCTCATCGGGCGGATCCGCTACGCGATCAGCCAGTGGTTCTCGAACCTCGTGACGTCGGCGCTGCGGCCGGTATTCGACTTCCTGGGACGAACGGTCTTCTCCACTCCCCAGATCGCGAGCAACGAGCGGATCGTCGGGCTATGGGGCATCTCGCTGGGGATCGCCGACGCGCTCCTGCTGCTGTTCCTGCTGTTCGGGGCGGGGCTGGTCACCATGGGTGGAGGCCTCACCTCCCAACTCACCGCCAAGGAGCTGCTCCCGCGGCTGGTGGTCGCGGCCATCGCCGCGAACGTGAGCCTCATCGTCCTTCGGATACTCACCGACCTCTCGAACTCACTCGCCCGCGGGGTGATGGGATCGCTGGAGCCCACGGAGGTGGCCCGGCTCATGGTGCGGATCCTCGCCAACGCCGCACTCGGCAACCCGTTCCTGGCCCTGCTGGCGCTGGCGCTGATCGCCTTCGGGATGCTCGTGATCATCACCTACGTCATCCGGGCGGCGGCGCTCGTGGTGCTGGTGGCCGCGGCCCCCCTCATGCTCGTGTGCCACGGGCTCCCCCAGACTGAGGGGTACGCGCAGGCGTGGTGGCGGGCCGTCCTGGCGCTGCTCGTCGCTCCGGTCGCGCAATCGCTGCTGCTGGCCGCGGCGTTCCGGGTGATGCTGACCTCGAGCGGCGTCCTGGGGCTGCCCATCGGGAGCGGCCTGATCGACATCCTGGTGATCGGAACGCTCCTGTACTTCCTTTTCAAGGTCCCCTTCTGGATGCTGCGGACCGCCTTCTCGCAGGCCGGGAGCCGGGCGGTGGTCCAGGTCAAGCAGGTCGCGAGGGCGGCGGCGAGGGCGGTGACGCCGGCGTGAGGGCGCGCGTCCCGGCCGACGTCGACATGGCCGACCGCATCTTCGCCGGCCTCACCGCACGCCAGCTGGTGATCCTCGGCGGCCACGGAGCGTTCCTGATGCTCCTCTACGTGGGCATCGGTGAACGGCTCCCGCTGCCCCTGTTCGCCGGGATCGCCGTACCCGTCGCGCTGGCCGGACTGATCTGGGCCACGACCTCGCCCGAGGGGACCACGTGGGAGCGGATCGGGCTCGCCGCCCTCCGGCACTTCCGCAGGCCGCGCCGGCACGTGCTCGCGCCAGAAGGGGTCGAGCAGGCGCCGGAGTGGCTCTTCGGGGCCGAGGCGGTTGCGCCTCTGGACCTCCCGGTGGAGGGGGTCCCCGACGGGCACGTCGATCTCGGGGCGGAGGGCGCCGCCGCGGTGTGCCGGGCGACCTCGCTGAACTTCGCGCTGCGATCGGAGGCCGAGCAGATCGCCCTGGTGGAGGCGTTTGCCCGGCTCCTCAACGCCCTCGACGCGCCGGTGCAGTTCCTGGTGCGCTCGGGGCGGGCCGACCTCCGGGCCGTGGTCGAGGGGCTGGAGGGGCGAGCGGGAGGACTACCCCATCCGGCGCTGGAGGTGGCGGCCCGAGAGCACGCCGCGTTCCTGGCCTCCCTCGGGTCCCGGCGAGACGTGCTCGAGCGACAGGTCCTGGTGTGCTTCCGGGAGCCCCCCGGCGGGTCGGCGGAGGAGGCCGCGGCCCGCCTGGATCACCGCGTCGAGGAGGCCGCCGCGCTCCTGCGGGGGATGGGTGTCCGGCTGTCGCGGCTCGAAGCCGAAGAGGCGACCGAGCTCCTGATCCGGGCCTCCGACCCCGAGGCCGCCCCACCTCCGCGCGGGTCGAGCCTGGGCGACCTGCTCGTGGAGGGCGCCTGGTGAACGTCCCGGCCCTCTTGCGGCGAAAGGCCCAGCCCCCTCCGCCGGCCGGCGTCATCGGACCCGAGGCGATGGAGGTCTTCCCCCGCCGTCTCCGGGCCGGGGAGACGTGGTGCGAGACGTTCTGCGTGACCGGGTACCCGCGTGAGGTCTCCCCGGGGTGGCTGGCGCCGCTCCTCGCCTACCCGGGGCCGGTGGACGTGGCGCTCCACGTCGAGCCGGTGGAGAACGCCGAAGCCGCCAAGCACCTCCGCCGCCAGCTCGCGAGGTTCGAGTCCACCCGGCGGATGGAGGCGAAGCGGGACCAGCTCGGGGACCCGGGCCTCGAAGCGGCGGCGCATGACGCCGCGGAGCTCGCGGCGGAGCTGGCCCGCGGGGAGGGGCGGCTGTTCCGCGCGGGGCTGTACGTCACGGTCCGCGCCCCGAGCGAGGAGGCGCTCGAGCGCGAGGTCAGCCGGGTGCGCTCGCTGTGCGCATCGCTCCTCCTGGACACCCGGCCGGTGACCTTCCGGGTCCTGCAGGGATGGCTCACAACCCTCCCGTTGGGCATCGACGCCCTGAGGATGCGCCGGACCTTCGATACCAAGGCGCTCGCGGCGTCCTTCCCCTTCGCCTCCGCGGAGCTCGAGACGGCGGGCGGCATCTTCCTCGGACGCAACGCCACCACCGGAGGCTTGGTCTTCGTCGACCGGTTCGCCCTCGACAATCACAACCAGGTCATCCTCGCCCGCTCGGGGGCGGGCAAGAGCTACCTGGCCAAGGTGCAGATCCTTCGCTCCCTCTACTCCGGGGTCGAGGTCCTCGTGATCGACCCGGAGAACGAGTACGAGCGCCTCGCCGAGACCGTCGGCGGGACGGTGATCCGCCTCGGCCCGGGCGGGGAGCGCCTCAACCCGCTCGACCTGGCCCACGCCGGCGATGCCGACGCCGTCACCGAGCAGGCCCTGTTCTGCCACGCGCTCGTCTCCGCGCTGGTCGAGGACGTTTCGGCGGAGGAGCAGGCGGCGCTCGACAGGGCGATCCTTGCCGCCTACGCCGGGGCCGGCATCACCGCCGACCCCAAGACCCACGCCCGTCCCGCCCCGCTGCTGGCCCACGTGCTCGCCCACCTGCGCCAGACGCCCCAGGGCCTTGGTCTGGCGGGACGACTCGAGCCCTACACGTCGGGGTCACGTCGGGCCCTGTTCGACAAGGCCACCACGGTTCGCCCCGAGGGGCACCTTGTCGTCTTCTCCTTGCGAGACCTCCAGTCCGAGGAGCTGAAGACGGCGGGAACGCTGGTCGCCCTCGACGCCGTATGGCGGCGTGTGGTTCGCGGGGAGCGGCGTCCGCGGGTGGTCGTGGTCGACGAGGCCTGGTGGCTGGTGGCCGCCGCGGGGGGCGCCGGGGCGAGGTTCATGCAGCGCCTGGCCAAGTCGGCACGCAAGCACTGGTGCGGGCTCACGGCCATCAGCCAGGAGGTGGGAGACCTGCTCTCCACCGACCTCGGCCGAGCGGTGGTGGCCAACGCCGCCCACCAGGTGCTCCTCCGCCAGGAGCCGCAGGAGGCCGAGGCCCTGGCCCGCGTGTTCAACCTCTCCGACGGGGAGCGGAGCTACCTGCTCACCTGCGACAAGGGGCAGGGGATCCTCGCCGTCGGGACCGAGCGGGCCGCGCTCCAGGTCGTGGCCTCCGAGGCCGAGCACCGCCTGGCCACCTCCAGCCCCGCCGAGCTCGCCGGAAATCGGGAGGAGGGCTCATGAAGGGGCTGAGGAAGCTCGCGGGCATCGCCGGCCTGGCGATGCTGGTCCCGATCCTGTTCATCGCCGCGGCGACAGGTGCGGTGAGCGGCGGCGATGGCTCGGCGCCGGTTCCCGGGGTCGGCTGCGGCGTCGGCTCGTCGGGCCCGACGCCGGCGGTGCAGCGGTTCCGCGCGGCCCTGTTCGAGGAGTTCCCCGACCTCCAGTCGCTGGGGATCTGCAGCGTCCGAAAGACCCGCGGCCCGTACGCGAGCGGCGAGACCTGGTCCCAGCATGCCTACTGCAACGCCGAGGACTACACGCGGCCCGGGGCGCCAGGGACGCTCGGCCCGGTGGTCCGGTGGATCGAGGAGAACCGGGACGCATACGACGTGAACGACCTCCTCACCTACCCAGCGGGCTCCGGCTACGAGCACGTCATCCACGTCGACTTCCACCCCGAGCGCACCGGCGACCCCCAGGGACGGACCTGCCAGGCCGGGGAGCTGGCGGCGATGGTCCTCACCCATCCCCGCATCTCCCTGCGGCAGGAAGCCAGCGCCGACGTGGCCGCCGACCGGGTGGACCCCCGGGTCCTTCAGGTGCTCCTGTACCTGGCGGAGCGGCACCGGCTGGGGCCCGTGGGGCCGTTCATCACCGGGCACTCCTACTACGTCCGGGGGACGAACACGCCCTCGAACCATGCCTTCGGGCGCGCCGTCGACATCGCCGTAGTCGACGGGCAGTCGGTCTCGCCCTCCAGCCTCGCGGCCCGCGACGCGATGGAGATGGTCCTCGAGCTTCCCCCGCCGCTCCTTCCCAACGAGCTCGGCGGCCCGTGGATGCTCTCGCACGACGAGGTGAGCGTGTTCACCGCCGATCACGACGACCACTTGCACATCGGATGGGACGGATGATCGCGCGCGTCAGGCCGATCCCCACGCCCACGGGACCGCTCCCCCGTTTCATCGACGACCTGATCGAGGACCCGTGGGCGGCGCTCCAGGAGGTCGGCGACTGGCTCCTCGCGGGACTGCGGGTACTCCTCGCCGCCGCGGTCGTGGGGGCGTTCCTCCTGCTGCTGGCCTGGGCGTGGCGGGCGATGCGGGACCGGCGCCTGGCCCGCGACGCTCGGCGGATCCGGATCCTTCCCCCGCCCGAGGTCACCGGAGCCCCGGGCGCGGAGATGCTCTGGCTGGGGCTGCACGCCCTCCTGCGGCCGTGGTGGCGCCGCGTCCTGTTCGGGCAGCCCCACCTGGCCTGGGAGCTGGTGGCCCGCCCCGAGCGCGTAGAGGTGGGCGTTTGGATTCCGCGACAGGTGCCTCTGGGACTGGTGGAGCGAGCCGTCGAGGCCTCCTGGCCGGGAGCAGGAGCCGTGGAAGCCGAGGAGGACCCCGTCGCCGGCGTGACCGATGGCACCGGACACGTGGAGGTTACCGAGCTCGCCCTGGCCCGGTCCGACCGCTACCCGATCGCCGCCCGCGCGGAGGGCGCTCTGGCCCTGGCCCTGGCGGGCCTCACCCAGCTCACCGCCGGGGAGGCGGCGGCGATCCAGGTCGCGGCCCGCCCGGCCACCTCGGCCTCCCGACGGCGCCTCGTGCGGGCGGCGGGCAAGCTCAAGGCTGAGAGCAGGCGGGCCCGCCGGGCCGCCCGGGGCCATCCCTGGCCCCCCGCCCTGGCCGATCCCGCGCTCCAGGGGGACGTCCGGGCGGTGCTCGACAAGGCCGCATCGCCGCTCTGGTCTTGCACGTTGCGGGTGGCGGTCTCCTCTCCGGCGAGGGAGCGAGCCCGGGGCCGCATCCACGCGCTGGCGGGTGGCTTCGCGGTGTTCGAAGCGAGGAACGGCTTTCGCCGGCGCCGGGTCCCCGGGGCCCGCCGACGGATCCGCCGGCGACTGCTCAGCCCTTCGTACCTGCTGTCGGTCCCGGAGCTGGCGCCCCTGGCCACGCTCCCCCAGGCGGGAGCGGTCGCGGGGCTCGAACGGGCCGCCGCCAAGACGATCGCGCCGCCGTGGGAGCTCCCGGTCGAGGGGAAGGCCCTGGGCGCGGCGGACCACCCGGGCCTCGAGCGGAACGCGGCGATCTCAGTAGCCGATGCTCGGCACCACATCCACATCATCGGGGAGACGGGGACCGGGAAGTCGACGCTCCTGGCCCGGATGGTGCTCCAGGACGTGGAGGCCTCCCGCTCCGCGGTGGTGATCGACCCCAAGGGAGACCTGGTGAACGCGATCCTGGCCCGCCTCCCCGCCGGCGCGGAGGACAGGACCTGCGTGATCGACCCCGAGGACCCCAAGCATGCGGTGGGCCTCGACGTCCTCTCGGGCACCGACCGCGACCTGGTCGTGGACCACACCCTGGGGGTCTTCCGGCGGATCTACGAGCCGTGGTGGGGTCCGAGGACCGACGACGTGATGCGGGCCGCCTGTCTCACACTCACGCGGATGCGGGGAGCGACGCTCGCCGAGATCCCGCTCCTGCTCACCGACGCGGAATGGCGGCTCAAGATCCGCGATCGCCTGGTCGGCGACGCCACCGGCTTGGCGACGTTCTGGAACTGGTACGAGCGCATCCCCGAGGGTCAGCGCGCCCAGCACATCGCTCCGCTGCTGAACAAGCTGCGGGCCTTCCTCCTTCGGGGACCGGTGCGGGCCATCGTGGGCCAGTCCTCTTCGCGCCTCGACATCCCCCGGCTGTTGAACTCCGGCGGGCTGCTCCTGGTGCGCATCCCCAAGGGCACCCTCGGCGAGGAGACCTCCCGGTTGCTCGGGGCATTCGTGATCGCCAGGGTGTGGCAGGCGTGCATGCGCCGGGCCACGGTCGAGGAGGAGGAGCGCCCGGACACCTCGCTCTACGTCGACGAGATGCACAACTATCTGGTGCTCCCACGCTCCTTCGAGGACCTGCTGGCCGAGGCGCGCGGCTACCGCCTCTCCCTCGTGCTCGCCCACCAGCACTCGGGGCAACTCAACAAGGAGATGCGGGAGGCCCTCGCGGCGAACGCCCGCACCAAGGTCGTGTTCACCTGCTCGCCCGAGGACGCCTTCTTCCTCCAGCGCCACTTCACGCCCCAGCTCACTGAGCACGATCTCTCCCGCCTCGCTACCTACCAGGCCGCCTGCCGTCCCTGCATCGGGGGCGGACAGGGCCCCGCGTTCACACTCAAGACCCTGGCCCTGCCGGAGGGTTCCACCGATCGCGCGGCCGAGGTGAGGGAGGCAAGTGGAAAGGCCTACGGACGGAGCCGGACCGAGGTCGAAGAGGAGATCTGGGACCGCCAGCGGCAGGCCAAGACAAACCTGCTCCCCGACCCCCCGAGAGCTCCGAACCCCACGGGCGCATCCGCGGGCGGGTCCGCGGGCGTATCCACGGGCGGATCGGGGGGCGTCCCATGACACGCCCACCCCAACGCCAGAAAGACTCCTGGCCAGAGGGGGTGTGGGGTGGGCGCGTTGATACCCCGACGCGCTCCGTCACTCGGACACTTCCGCGTCCTCGCTCCTCCGCTTCAACTCTCGGTCCGGCAGGAACGACGACGAGGAGGGACATCCGCTTGTGCCTGAACCTCTACGAGCACCGGGTTCTCACCACCCACCAGGTCTTCGAGCTCCACTTCCAAGCCATGAGACGAGCACAGCGACGGCTCCTTCGCCTCCACAACCGAGGGCTCCTCGAACGGTTCCGACCCTTCCGACCCACAGGCTCCCACCCCTGGCACTACATCCTGGGTGACGTCGGGATCACCGTGGTCGCGGCCCATCGGGGTGTCGAGACGAAGGAGCTCAAGGTGAGCCGCGACCGCCTTCGCGGACTGGCCTACAGCCCCATCCTTCCCCACCTCGTGGCCGTGAACGGCTTCTTCTCCCGGCTGGCCTACCGATGCCGAGGAAAGCCGGGGTACGGCCTGGCGGAGTGGTGGAGCGAGCGGAGAGCGACCGCGGAGTGGCAGGGCCTCGTCCGTCCCGACGGGATTGGGCGCCTCCGCTCGCCGTTCACAGACGTTCGGTTCTTCTTCGAGCTGGACCGGGGAACCGAGCCCTCCTCCCGCCTCGAGGAGAAGCTCGTCCACTATGCCCGGGTGGCCCGTATCCCCAACTCCCCGAGGGTGCTGCTGTTCCTGTTCCCCACCGAGCGACGGGAGGCTGAGGCCCGCAAAGCGCTCGCCAACCCGGGGATGCTCGTGCTGACCGGCGCGGAGCCGGCCGCCGCCGACCCCCTTGGACCGGTGTGGCTCCCGGTTGGGGGTGAGCACCGACTCCGGTTGGACGAACCCCCTCGCCTTCAGGAGGCGTGGCGATGAGCACGGAGGCGGCCGTGGCCGTGATCGTCGCGTTCCCGCCCACCCTGGCCGCGGTCCTGGCCTTCCTGCAGAGCCGGTCGGTGCGCCGGCAGGTTGCCACCGGCGGCGAGGCCCCCATCGGAGCGGTTGTCGAGCGGCTCGAGCGGAGGGTGGAGCGGCTGGACGAGGAGGTCTCCGGGATCGCGGACCGCCTCGCCCACATGGAGGGACGGGAGGTGCTTCCCCTGCGGCTGGACCGGCGCGTCGAGCGGCTGGACGAGGAGCTGCGGGCGGTGAGCGAGCGCGTGGCCCGGATCGAGGCCAGGGGGTCCACCCCATGACGCAAATCCCCCAGTGGCCAGACGAGACGGAACCGGAAACGGCCGGGTGGGCACCGGATCGCGGCCTGCTCATGTCACTCCGAGACGGACTGCTTCTGCGCGTGGAGGCTGCTGCGATCCTCCTCGGGATCGGAAGAACCACCATGTACGAGCTGATCAGGCGCGGCGAGATGCCGGTGGTGCGCATCGGTCGTCGCACGCTGGTGCACCGAGACGACCTGGAACGCTTCGCCGAGGCGCGCCGTGGCCGGTAGGACCGTGCGCCGGCGGCCGCAACCCGAACCACCCGTTGGGCATCGGCATCTCCCCCGCCGCCGCACGGCGGTGAGCCGGGCACATGGGCGGGGCGACTCCCAGCCGGATCTGCGGGACCAGCAAGAAATGTCACAACCCTATGGAGAATGGCCGGTCCGAGAAGATCTCAGTCGTCCCAGGGAGGATCCGCTGAAGGGATACAAGGTACCTGGCGTCGGCATCTCCCAGCGGGGGAGCCGGCTGCGCCTTGTCGTCTCGGCGCGCTTCGACCCCGCCAGCGGCAAGCGCCGCCAGTTCACGCGAACGATCCCCAAGGGGACCAAGACTGAGGTGCGCAGAGCGGCCCAGGACTTCCTGGCGGAGGTGCGGCGGCGCGAGGTCGCCGAGCCCGGACAGGGAACCCTCCGCCAGTATCTGGAGGAAGACTGGTTGCCCTCCGTCTCCAAGCTGGCCAAGACCGGCCGACCGCTCGCCCCCACCACGGCGCAGACCTACGGCTACGAGGTCGCGAGGATCTGCCGGTACATCGGGGACGTGTCCCTGGGGGAACTCTCGGTGAGGCACGTGGAGCGGCTCCGCGACCGGCTGCTGGAGGAGGGCCGTTGCTCGCCCCGCACGATCAACGAGACGCTGAAGCACCTGTCCCGGGCCCTCGAGCGGGCTCGCAAGCGGGGGGTAATCCCCGCGAACCCGGCCGACCCCGAGCTCGTGACGCGTCTCGCCGACGAGGGAGAGGACTCCAATCGGGAACCCATCACGCCGCAGGTGGCTCTCGACCTGCTCGCGAAGGCTGCACAGACCGGCCGGTTCGAGGCCGAGGTGGCGCTGGGGCTCCACTCGCTACGCCGCGAGGAGGTGCTCGGCATCCGGTGGAGCGATATCGACCCGGACTTCGGCGGGCTGACCGTGTGCCAGACGGTGACCTGCACCTCCGGCGGAGGACTCCATATGGGGCCACCCAAATCGAAGAAGTCCCGCCGCTGGGTCCCCCTTCTTCCCTTCGCCGCCGAGGCCCTGCGCAAGCAGCAGGCCAAGAAGGCCGAGCGTCGGGTAGCGTTCGGCGACGCCTGGGTAGACGAAGACTTGGTCTTCGACCGACGCGACGGGCGGCCGATCAACCCGTCCACGTTCTCGAGCGCCTGGCGGGCGTGGCGGGAACGGGTCGGTGCCGTGCACGTCGGGGGGTTCCACCAGCTCCGACGGGCATGCGCCAGCCTGCTACGGGCGGCCGGCGCCGACCCGAAGGTCATCTCGGAGATCATGGGTCACACCGACACCCGTCTCACCGAACAGGTCTACACCGACGTCTGGGCAGACCAGAAGCGAGAGGCCCTTCAGCGGCTCGCGGCGCTCGCGCGACTCTAATCTGAGACGCAATGCGGGCCGAAGTCAGCCTACTGGGCGGCTTTCGGCGTCGGCCTGGTGCGACTTAATGAATCGACTGAGCATCGCGGCTGCTCCCGAGGCGACTCCCTCCATTCCGTTGATTCCGAAGCGAAGCGCCCTCATCCCTACTCGATCAGCGCCACGAACCTGTTCAGCAGCGGGGTGAGGCGCAGTGGGGTCGAGTCGACCGTCGCCATCCCCCACACTCTTGGAATACGGGCAGTCGTCCACACAAGAAACGTCGAGATGCTCGATCCGATGAGTTGCAAGGCCATGCCGAAGCGGTCCCGGGTCGCCCATGCCACCAGGGGCAATCACAAGGGAGAGGAACTGGGTCAAGAGCGTGGACGCTGCCGCAATCGATAGAGCAGAGACGTTCTGGTTCGCACGCAGGGGACTCTCCGCTGGGATACCGGCGACGTATGAAGGGCTATCCAGGCTCCCGTCGCGCTCCAACTGGACGTGAGCCGGGTCGTATTGACCGATGCAGGCGAGGCAGGGCCGGCCGGCTGTCACGACCTGTGATCGCCAGTATGCGTTTCGCATCCCTCCTCCGGGCCGAGGCTCAAGGCGCAGCCCTCCGTCAATCACCGGTATCAGGTCGGCGTAGGCAACCGTGTTCAACACGTGGCGTGGCCAGGGCCGATCGACGCACGAGAACACGACGTCGAAATCCAGCAGTGCCTCCAGTCCTGCCGGCTCACACACACTGGCCTCGAGCAGATCATGGATCCGCACCTCGGCGGTCGCCCCTCGGCGCAAGATTCGACGAGCCACGTCAATCTTGGAACGGCGCAGGAGGGCATCGAGGTGCGTCGCGCCGTGCAATCGGTCCAAATTGACGAACTCCACCCGGTCGAAATCCATCACTCCGATGTGCTCGATTCCGGTTCGGGCGAGGCTCTCTGCGATATGAAGGCCAACGCTTCCCGCCCCCGCGACCAGCACGCGCAACCTCGCAAGATCGGCCTGGAGTTCCTCCCCCCAGGCATGAATTGTTCTCTGTTGGGTCTGCTGGGGCCGGGGTCGAGGTCGAAGCTCGTCGTTGAAGGTTAGGCGAAGTTGCTCCCCTACCACCCGAACCGATTCACAGGACGTATACCCCACGTCTCCCCCGCTGCCCGTGTCCCAGACGCGCGCGCTCCAGGAACCATCGCTCCCGGCCAATGTCATTCCGACCAGCGGAAGACCTGTCATCTCCCGGGCCAGATTCGCAATCAAAGCCTCGGCGCGAGCGTCAAGATCGTTGAGCGGCTGCCATCTCGCGCCAGCGGGATGCGAGTGGACAAAGGCCAGTCCTTCCTGGCGTTGCGCCGCCACCTTGACGGCGCGAAGGGCATAGACGCTCTCGAAGGATGCGTTGCCGTGAACGTGTCGCTCCCCAGCTTGAGGTAGCAGAGGCTCGATGATCAGGGCGGTTTGCCGGCGATTGCCCGTTGAAGGGCGCCAGGTCACGAAGCACAGGTCTTCCTGGCCGTCGGGCCGTTCGAGGTGCTTTCGTAGGTCCGCCTCAAACCTGCCGCCAATCGCTGCCGAGTACCGCTCGAGCGTCATACGACTGTGGCAGCTGCAAGGAGCGAACGGATGTGCGCCAGCCACCGATTGGCCGCCCCCTGTCCGACGACCCAACGGGGATGCTGGCGGCTCCACTTCCACCAGCCGGAGCCGAGCTCCGATGGGTTTCGCCCTCCCCCCGGGAGCTCGAACCGGTCGGGAAGATGAACCCAGTGAGGGGGAACCCTCGGGTAATCCGACGGCGGATCGGTCCCGACACCCACGAGAGTGCCGGCCGCCGGCCCCAACGGTACGTCGACTTCGACAATCACGAGGCCCCCTCGTCGCTCGGCTCGGAGACCGAGGGACGAGAGGCTCGCTTCGAACTCGTCAGGTCCAGGCATCGACTTGACCTAGACGACGGGCGTGGGGCCGGTGAACAGTGACAGGTACTTCCCGCCGGGCACCAACTGGACTTCGTCCTGGTCCCCGAATCGCTGCTCTTCACCCTTCCCGACCACCCGTAGAAGGTCGTAGTCGGCCGGATCCAGCCCAGCGAGCCGGAGCACGTCACCCGCGAGCTGGCGCCGGTCCGCGACCGTGTACTCGACCCCATCCAGGGTGAAGGTCACCGGGGGCTTTCCCTTGGTCTGGGTGCTCAAGGCATCCTCCTTCGTATTCGATGTGCGGGCCGCCTTCAGTGGGCCCCTGGTTGCGCCTCTGACCGCCTTATCGAAGTCCGGCGGGATTCGAAAGTGCACCGGCCCCTTTCCAAATCTGCCTCTTGAGGTCGGCTTCCTGCCGGATGAGGACGGCCTACTCAGAGGTCGTCACGTAGATGAGCGACGCTGACGGGACGTCCTCCATGAGCTGGCGTGCCAGTTCGCTCTCGTAGGTGGTCACGAGAACCTGCCGGAGCCCAGCTCCAGCAGAGGCCTTGGCCAAGGTTCCTGCGACAACCTTCCGGAGTCTCGGGTCCAGATGTTCAAGCGGCTCATCCAGCCACGCGAACGGGGTCCGAGTGGACGCACCGGCAATGAGCACCCGTGTAAGCAGGAGCGCCCACACCTTCTCACCACCGCTGAGCGACTCGAACGAGAGCACGCGGCTGCCGACCTGCCGCGTGATCTCTCCCGTAGGGCTGAGGCTCAGACCGCCGGACCCGAAGATGCGCTTCCAGCGCATGGCCACCTCACCTACGAGGGGTTCGATGAACTCCTTTGTAATTGCTTTGCCCGTCTCCCTGAACGATTCGGCGGCAGCCCTGGCCAGGCCTTCCTGGCGGAAGAGTGCCTCCAGCTCGTGAATCCTCAGTTCGTCCTCGTCCAAGGCTCCAAGTGCGTCCTCTAGGGACCTCCTTGAGGTGGCGTGCTCCGCGATCGTTTGGTCCAGGTGTTGGACCTCATCTCTTGCACGCAGAAACTCCTCACGGGCGCTCTCCAAGTCGGTGTTTGCGGCCTGAGGGTCTGGCTCCACGGGCGTCGGTAGGCTCCGAATCTGCATGAGGACCTGACGAACCTCGTTAAGCGCTGCTCGGGTTTGGCCTACGGAATCCCTCGCCGCGCCCATCACTGCGGTCAACTCCTGCAGGTGCCGTCTGTGTTCTCTTTCTGCGGATTCTGCTTCGTGTTCGGAGAGAGGGCGCAGACAAGTGGGGCAGATGCCCTGGGCGTCCCGGAGTCGTGAGAGGGCAGCATCGATGAGGTCAGTCTTGCCCCGCGCTACGGCTCCCTCGTTCTCGGATCGCGAAATCGCCTCCTCGAGATTCCCTTCCGCCTGAGTCAGGGCGTTAAGAAGGGTATCGGCGGTGACAGATCGCTTCAGGACCGAGGTTGCCCGTTCAGCGATCGAAGCGATCTTGGTTTCGCGCTCCTTCGTGGCGGCCCGGAATCGGACCCACTCCTCTGCCAACCGAACTCTATCGGCCACGCCGTTCATCCGCGCTACGACTTGCTCTCTCTCCTCATGAATCTCCGTCAAACGCTGCTTGACAGATTGGAGATCGGCGACGAGTCGATCCTTCTGCCGCTCCTCCGACCGCTGCGCTGTCTTCAGCTTCCGCAGGGCGCTGGCAGTTTCGCTGGCGATGGTCTCAGCTGCGTTCGCCGCCTCGAAGAGGGGGGTAACCCCGAAGACACCGCCGAGATGATCCTGAAGCTGGAATTCCCCGTGGGTCGCTTCCAGCGATCCACCATGAATCATGAATGTGAGTTGCGCCAGCACATGCATATCGGCACCGTACTCAGCGCTCAGGAGGGAGTTCAGCTCGCCCTGAGTCGTGATGATCCTGTCCTCGAGCGTCGCTTGGAGCCTCGTGCGAGCGCGTCGGTCAATGGATCGTGTGATTGTCAGTGGAACTCCGGACGGGAGTCGCAGAATAACCTCGACCGATGCTTCCTCGGCGTCCCCTCGAATCTGCTCGGTCGCTTCCACCCGGGAGGCCTCACCGAAGATTCCCCAGGCAGCTCCCATGATCAGGGACGTCTTCCCACGCCCATTCGATGCGACGACAAATGTCGCCCCAGGCCCAAGTTCGAGATCAAGGCTGTCGTACGCGCGCCAATTCTTGAGCTGAAGATGTTGAATCATCTGCCCTTCGCCAGCTTTCTGATCCGCGTATCCACCTCGTCAGGCTCCAAAGATCCCTCATACAAGGCGCTGGCCATGCTCGTGAGCGCGGTGACTTCCCTCCGGCCCAGGTCCAGAAGTGCGCTCTTCTTCGGATTTCCCTTGCGGGCTCGTTCTCCGATTCCCCGCTGGTCATCGATGGCAGCCGCAGCCGCACTCTCCGCGATGGTCGACACGTCGATGCTCAACGTCGGATCCCGCCCAAAGGCTGGAACGGGATCCCAGTATGGGATTAGCTCACGCAGGAACACCGGGACCGCCTCATCCACTGGCTGAATGGGAGCCGCGTAACTCCGACTGACCAACGACCCGCCAGGAGCTTCGATGTGTGGCGCGCAGTCTTCCGGTCGCACAAGCAGACAGGACAGATCTTTGGCGACGAGAGCTATAGCAGATGTCTCCGGAGCCACCCGGAAGACACGGCCGAGGTCACCGAGGGCATCGCCATCATTCTCGATGTCATCTGCGTTGTCTGCAGCAAGCAGCCACACTCGCACTCGCCCACCGAAGGTCCCGACGATCCATCCTTCGAGAATCTCCATGCCACCGATGGCCGACACGATGATGGTCGGGTCGGAGGCGATGTGCACATCCGGGGGGAGGACCTCTCTGAGCCGTGAGAGCAGGCGCCTGCCGTGCTCTGGCCGCGTAGCTTTGGCAAGTCGCTTGGGAGCGACACGTGGTGAAGATGGTCGGCTCTCTCCAGTCTCCTCGCCTCGTCCGAGCCCGAAGGCAACACCTTCGGTCAGATCGAGGGTCTGGATTAGTTCCTCGAGCTCAGCTTGCTCGGAGGGGCTCAGGTGGCTCGTATCCGGCTTGGGTCCACCCACCTCGAGGTATTCCAGGTAGGCGGCCAGCGCGCTCTCGATCCGATCGCTAGCTTCGGTCATCTGCCGCTTCACCCCCCTCTGCCTTCTCTGAGTCGGAACCTCGACCCGATGATTGCTCCCGGTCCCTGATGTAGGCCTGAATCCTGATGAGCGCCTTGGCGACGATGTAACCGACCCCCTGCCCTGTTATGGGCGGGACGAGCTCTCGACCAACCGCTGCTCCGCTCTTGCCGTCAACCCGCACCGCCAGGAACACGTGACGTTCCCGATCGGTCAAGGCCGAGAAGATGGCATCTTCCGCCAGAGCCAACTTCTGGGCGGCCGAGACCACGTCCAACCCGCGGAAGTAATCAACCTCTGCACCCTCCGAGCCGGGGATCATGTCGTGCAGCGTGGTGGTCTCTTCGTCCCCGGGGTCGGCCTCCAGCGGAGCGTCCAAGGATCTGCCCTCCCGTTTCGCCGCGGCCCGCCGGAATGCGTCCCTTGCCTTGTTCATCGCCACCCTCAGCGCAAAGGGCTTGAACGGCCCCTTGCACTCAAAGTTCTTCTCGGCCATGGAGGCCCACGCCTCGTCGACCACGTCCCAGGGGTCGATTCCTGCCACCACGTCATGGTTGACCCTCCAGACCCCCAGAACGGAAGCTCGCATGAGCTTCCGTAGCCTCTTGTATTCCTGGTCGTCTACCCCGTCTGGTAGGGCGGGGCTCGAGGGTTGTTCGTCCACGTGAGTGATCTATCGCAGGAACCGCGGAATCGAAAGTGGAGGGAGTCGCCTTGGGTAACTCGCTTGGGTAAGAAATCGACCACCCCCTCTCGGCGACTGCCGCACGAGTGTGACCAGGACTGTGACCATGAAGCGCCCAGGGAACGAGTGTTCGAGATGTTGGGAAGCGTTTCCGCTGGTCAGCGGTGTCGGAGGGGAGATTTGAACTCCCACGGGCCTCTCGGCCCACTAGGCCCTCAACCTAGCGCGTCTACCAAATTCCGCCACTCCGACGCGGACTTCGATTATAGGACCGCCTTGGACCACTGGGCCGCATTCCACAGTGGGCCGTCCACGGTCGCGTTGGCCTCCAGC